>CALWWS010000215.1 GCA_944385305.1 uncultured Oscillospiraceae bacterium
CCGATGGTGTGGGCGAAGAAGAACTCCACCGTCTCGATGTCGGACACAGCGATGTTCAGGATATCCCCCTTTTGCCGGTCCATCAGGCAGGCAGGGGCCAGGGCCCGGATCTTCTCAAACAACGTGACCCGCATGGATGCCAACAGCTGGTAGGCCCCGGCGTGGGAGACCACGCCCTCCACATACCGGCCCAGCACAATGAGCAGGGCGGAGAGAGCCATCAGTCCGCCGAACAGCCAGGGGGAGCCGTCTACCCACCCGGCGCAGCGGAGCAGCAGCAAGGCCCCAAACCCCATAATGCCCATCTGGGCCAGGTTGCCCACAATACTGGCCAAGGTGGACACAGCCAGCGTCCCCTTTACCGGGGCGGCGACGCGCAGCAGGCGTCCTGTCATATGGGGAATCGAATAGGAAAACCGTTTAGACATGGCTCAAGCCCTCCTCTCCCTGGCGCTCCAATCGGGCCTGTTCTTCCACTAAGCGGCGGTAAAGGCCCGGCTCTCCCATCAGCTCCTGGTGGCTGCCACGCTGGGCGATGGCGCCGTTTTCCAGCACATAAATCACATCGGCGTTGCGAATGGTGGACAGCCGGTGGGAGATGAGCACCAGCGTCCTGGTCTGGGACAACTCCTCGATGCAGTTCCAAATCTCCCGCTCGCTGTCCATATCCACGCTGGAGGTGGCCTCGTCGAAGATGATGTACTCCGCCCTGCTCAGCAACGCCCGGGCGATGCCCAGCTTCTGCCGCTGGCCTCCGGAAAGCTTGCCCCCGGAGTCCCCCACCGGGGTTTCCAGCCCTAGAGGCTGGGCGCGAACCCAGTCCCCCAGCCGCACTTGGTCCAGGGCCTCCAGTAAGTCCGCGTTAGTGGCGTTGGGAGCGGCCATACGAAGATTCTCCGCGATGGTGCCGGAGAACAGGCTTACTGACTGTGGCACCAAAATCACCCGCTTCCGCAGCTCCTCCGGCGAGAAAGAGGTGTAGTCCCACCCCTCCAGCAAGATACGCCCCCGCTCTAAATCGTAAAACCGCATGAGCAGGCTGGCGATGGTGGACTTCCCGCTGCCGGAAAGCCCCACCAAAGCCACGGATTTCCCGCGGGGGACGTCCAGGGACACGTCCCGCAGGGCAGCCTGTCTCCCCTGGTAGCCGAAAGAGACATGCTCCAGTCGGATGCCATCGAGGAAATCCTTTTCTCGGGGCAAGCCAGGGCGGTAGGGCCGGGTGGTGTCGATAGACAAGAGCTTCTCCACCTTGTCCGCGGCGGAGACCCCAGCCAAGGCGGAGTGGGTGGCGTTCATCAGCTGCCGCACGGAACCAAAGAAGCCGAAAGAAAGCAGCAGCACCATCAGCGCGCCGGAAAAGGACAGCTCTCCAGTGAGCAGCTGCCCGGCGGCCAGCACCGCCGCCACCGCCACCGAGCCGTAGATGAGCCCGTCTGTCAGGAGGAACGACGAAAAGTTCACCCGCATCACGCCCATCACCTTGCGGTTGAAGTCCTGGGATTTTTCCTCTAAAAGCCGCTGGCGGTCCCCGTCCCTGCCAAAGAGCTTGAAGGTGGTCAGTCCCCGTACGTTCTCCAAATAGGTGCCGGTCAGGTCCTCCATGGATGCCCAATACCCGGCTTTCAGCCTCTCGATATGGCCCCGGAACAGGTTATTCACCGGCAGCAGCACCAGAGAAACTACAAACAGTACCGCCGCCGGGAGAAAGGACACCTGGCCCATCCTCCAGAAGAGGTAGAAAGGGGCTGCCAGGCAGTAAAGTAGCCCCGGCAGGTATTTGCTGTAATAGACCTGCATGGCCTCCACCCCGTCCACAGCGGAGGTAATGGCGGAAACGGGGCCGATCCTTTCGATATTGCCCACGTCCAGCTCCAGCGCTTTGGAGAAAATGGCCCGCCGCAGGGAAAGCCGGGCCTTGGCGGTGCAGCGGTACTCCGCCTCGCCGGTGAGCAGCTCCGCTCCCAGCAAAAGCAAAGCAGTCATCAGTGCCGAAATAACGGCCTGCCCTGCGGCGGCGGCCGTCATCTGAGGGCTTGTCAGGTCCCCCAAAAAACCGGAAATAATCTGGGCAAAAGCCGCCGTGCCTACCAGGGCCGCCACCTTCAGCCCCGCGATGAGAAAAATCCACCCCCACAGGCCTTTCGCCATCCGCAAGAGGGTTTTGTTGAGTAAGAGCATAGTTTCTTCCACCTTCCAGAAATTGCGCTTCGCCTAGAAAAGCGCCAGGTTAGTTGCAGCTAATCGTAGAAATTAGTATACGCCCTCCCCTCCATCTTTGTCAAGGTGGGGAAACAAGCAGAACGTTTCCCTTTATTTTTTCATGCAGGAATAGGATATATGGAATATATACTGGATGCGTACCATTCTGGATGGGCTGGCTAAAGAAATACAATACTGGATACAGGCGAAAAAAGAAACGCAGGGAGAGGTATTCCTCTGACCGGCGTTTCTATAAATGCGCTCTTTATGAATCCGCAATGTCTCTACTGTATATGGAAGCCGCTTATCTAATTTGCCACCTAGCGCTCTCACTTTGAAGCTCCACCATGCGGCGGTAGAGGCCGCCTTGCTCCATCAGCTCCGCCGGCCTGCCCTGCTGGGCCACATGGCCGTCCTCCAGCACCACGATGTGGTCGGCTCCCGCCACGGTGCGCATCCGGTGGGCGATGACCAGCACCGTCTTGCCCCGGAGGAGCCGGGACAGGGCCTCCTGCACCTTTGTCTCGTTCTCCACGTCCAGGCTGGCGGTGGCCTCGTCCAGAAGGACGATGGGGGCGTCCTTTAGGAGCGCCCGGGCAATAGAGATACGCTGCCGCTCCCCACCGGAGAGCTTGGTGCCATTCTCTCCAATCGGGGTGTCGTAGCCCTGGGGAAGCCGCTGTACAAACTCATCACAATTTGCGGCTTTGGCGGCGGCGCGCACCTCCTCGTCGGTGGCCCCCCGTTTGCCCAGGCGGATGTTCTCCATGACAGTGTCATCAAAGAGCACCACATCCTGGAACACCATGGAGTAATCGGTGAGCAGCACCTCCGGGTCCACAGAGGCGATGTCCACACCACCCACCCGGACGGTCCCCTCAGTGGCATCCCACAACCGGGCGGCCAGCCGGGCGCAGGTGCTCTTGCCAGAGCCGGAGGGCCCCACCAGCGCTGTGACCTCCCCCTCCTTGGCGGTGAAGCTCACGTCCCGGGGCACCTGCTTTTTGTCGTAGGCGAAGCCCACATGGTCGAAAACAATGTCGTGGCCCTGTGGACGGAAAGTCTCCACTCCCTTGGCGATGGGAGTTTCGTAGATCTCGTTGATGCGGTCGGCGGACACTTGGGAAACAAACATCTCCGCGATGAGGGCCAGGCTCTGGTCGAAGGGGGCATACACCCGGGTGATGACCAGAAGGAACAGGAACAGCACCATGAAGTTGATCTGCCCAGAGAGGATCAGGCTGGCTCCCGTCAGGATGGTGGTGGCCACCCCCAGGCGCATGATGACGCTGGCGGCGTTGACAAACAATCCGGTGGTCAGCTCGCCTTGGATGGTGACCTTCTCGTGCTGGTCGATCTTCTCATAGAGGCCGCAGAGATACCGCTCCTCCTGATTGGAGGCCCGAATCTCCCTGACGTTCTCCAAGGCCTCCTGGATGCCGTCGGAGACCCGAAGGGCGGCTTTCTTTGTTATCTCGGAGCTCCGGGCCGCGACCCTCCGGCTTCCGAACAGCAGACCAAATGCCACCGGCACCCCCCACAGGCAGGCGAGCATCAGCCGCCAGTCGTAGAAAAGCAGGCACAGGGCAACGATGGCGGTGGAGATGTAGGCCCCGTACAGGTAGCCTAGCACGTGGCTCCACACGTGTTCCATCCGGTTCACGTCCCCCATGATGGTTTCAGTTAAGTCCGCCAGGTCCCGTTTGCCGAAGTAGCCCAAGGGGAGTTTCCGCAGCCGCTCCGCCAGGCGCAGGCGGGTGGTTTTGACCTCGCCGTACACCAGGCCGTAGGTGGCCCGGTACTGCTGCAGGTGCGTCACAAAGGACAGCAGGACGAACCCCAACGTCAGGGCCAGGGGCAGCGCCGCCCCCGGCAAGGGCGCGCCGTCCGTCAGGGTATCCATGAAGCCCCCCATCAGCAGGTACAGGATGCCCATGCCGCCCATGACCACCAGGTTGGTAATGACAGTCCAGAACGCGCCGCTCTTGGTGTTTTTCAGGCCCTGGTCGGTCAGGGCGTATTTGCGCTGGAATTTTTTGCCGAACATTTCCCTCGCCCCTTTCTTACTGCTCGCTGATGATTTTCCACTGGACCGCCCGGTTGTAGTCCGCCCACATTTTGGCGTACAGCCCGCTGGCGGCGGCCAGTTCCCCGTGCGTACCCTGTTCCACCACGCGCCCTTGATCCAGGACAAGAATCTTGTCCGCCCCCACCACGGTGGACAGGCGGTGGGCGATCATGATGACCGTGCGGCCCTTCGTCAACTGGGCGAAGGCTTTCTGAATCAGGGCCTCGTTCTCCGGGTCGGCAAAGGCGGTGGCCTCGTCCAGCACTACGATGGGGGCATCCTTTAAAATAGCCCGGGCTAATGCCACACGCTGCTGCTCCCCGCCGGAGAGGTAGGTACCCTCCGTGCCGATCACAGTGTCCATGCCCTTTGGCAGCTTTTCCAGGATGTCTCCGCACTGGGCGGCCATGAGGGCAGCGAGCACCTGCTCCCGGGTGGCCTCCGGCCTTGCGGCCCGGACGTTCTCTAGGATGGAGGTCTTGAACAGCCGGCTGTTCTGAAAAACGAAAGCGACCTGTTCCATGAGCGCGTGGGGGTCCATGTCCCGCACATCCACGCCGCCCACCGTCACCGCGCCGGAGGACACGTCCCAGAACCGGGGAATCAGGCTGGCGGCGGTGGTCTTGCCGCCCCCGGAGGGGCCTACCAGCGCTACGGTCTGCCCCGGCTCCACGGTGAAAGAGACGTGGGACAGGGCGGGCGTCTCCGCCCCGTCGTAGGTAAAGCTCACGTCCTGAAACTCCACCCGGCTGCCCTGGGGCGTTTTGGGACGCTCCGGCGCTTTCAGCTCTGGGGCGTCCATGACCGTGGAGATGCGGCCCAGGGCGGTGCTGGCCAGCATGATGCCGGAGGAGGCGAACATAATCCGCGCCAGCGCCGTGGAGATGATGGCGGAGAACACCGCGTAAAAGGCGAAATTGGTGATGAACCCAGCCAGGTCCCCGGCGGCCAAAGCCCCTGGGGCCAGGAACAGGGCCACCGGCACCAGGAACACGAAAGCGCCCTCGGTGACGGTAAGATTGATGGACTGGGGCGTCCGGCACACATCCGCCTGGTAATGCTCGGCCTTGGCGCTGTACTCCTCGATGGCCTGCTGAAAGGCCTTGAAGGAATAGACCGTCTGCTGGAAGATCTTCACCACCGGGATGCCCCGGACATACTCGGTACCCGCCTTGGTCATGCGGTCCTGGGCCGCCTGGTACTCCGCCATAATCTGGGCGTTCTTGCCCCCCATCATGGCGAACATGGTGAGAATGGAGATTACCGCCGCCAGCAGGCAGGCGCAGCCCATCCGCCAATCAAAGACGAACAGCAGCGCCAGCATGGCCACGAACAGGACGATGGTCCCCACGATATCCGCCAGATTGTGGGCCAGCAGGGTCTCTGTGTCTGCGGCAGCCGCGTCCAGCCGTCCCCGGATGAGGCCGGAGGCGTTGGCGTCGAACCAGCCCAGGGGTGCGTCCATCACATGGGCCACCCCCCGCTTGCGGATGTTGGCCGCCGTGCGGAAAGCCGCAAGATGGGTGCACATCAGCCCCAAAAAGTACAGCGCGATGCCGCCGAACGCGGCCCCGAAGGCCAGCCACCCGTACCGGGCAACGCTCTGGGCTTGGGCCCAGTTAGGGGCCACGGCAATCAGGTCCCGGGTCGCCAGCCAGACGCAAAGGTAGGGAACCATACTGCACACCATGGACACCGCTGACAGGCCCAGGCCCAGAAAGGTCAGCCTTCTGTGGCTCCCCGCGTAGTCCAATAGGGTCGCGATATCGCTTTGTTTCTTTTGCTTCATGGAAAAACCTCCTTAAAAGTTAGTTTATACTAACCGATGTTCAAAAAAAGACAGGGATCATTCCCCCATCAATTTCAGCCATCCTCCGGTATAAAACTGGCGGAACTGTTCCACGTCCCGCATGGCCTGTTCCCAAGGCATATCGTGGACCACAATCTCAAAGAGTCCGCTGAACATACCGCTGGCGATGATATGGCAAAGGGACTGGCTCAGCTCCGGCACATCCCGACCCAGATGCCGCAGCACCTCCATATAGCGGAGGGTGGATTCCACCTCTACCTCCACCATGTTGTGGACGAAGTGCTCGTACCCAGTGCCCTCCGCCCCGCAAAGGAGCAGCTTCACCGGCTCCCGGTGTTGGCAGATGTAGTCCACCATCCACTTCACATAGGTGCCGGATTCCTCCCCCATGTGAACCGCCTGCTCCTCCTCGGGCAGCTCGGCAAAAGAGGTCTGTGCCTCCATGAACCGGCCCATCAGCACCTTGGCGTGGGGCTCCACGATGGAGGCGAACAGCGCTTCCTTGCTGGAGAAGTACCCGTAGAAGGCCCCAGTGGTCACCCCGGCGTTCTTCACGATTTGCCGCAGGGAGGCCCCCTGGAAGCCCTTCTCCAGGAACTCCGTCAGAGCGGCCTCCTGGATTTTCTCCAATGTTGTGCCAGATTTTTCTTCCATGGGGCTCCTCCTTATAGCGCCGTTATATAACATTGTTATAGTACAGCCGCCAGGCTCATTTGTCAAGAGGCGCAGGAAAATTTTCTACGGCGCAGGATGAAAAATGCCCGGCGTACTGTCGCACGCCGGGCCATTCGCATATAAAATCGCCGTTTACGGTTTGCGCCGGAAAAGATACGCCGCGCCGAACAGGCCCAGAAGAACACCGCCCAGAATCTGAAAGCCAGTTACTGCGCTCTGCATGAGCAGCACATAGCTCTGGGTATCCATACCGCCATATATCGAAAGATAATTTCCAATATAGGCGTTACTGCCAGCAGCACCAACAATGCGCCGACCACAGCGCCGATCAGATAGAATACATCCTTCTACATATTTCGCCCTCCGTTCGGTCGATAATCGAAATAAACTCATGCGGGGTTTTCCGAGCTTTACAGCTCCTTCACTACCTTTATCTCTTGCCCGTCCACCGGCAGAGCGCTCATGCTGTGAAGGCTCACCCCCAGAGTGGACAGGTTGTGGAGCATGGCGGAGGTGGCAGGAGGAAGCAGCCCCAATACTCCCAGGCCGATGAGCGCCCCGTTGAAGCCGATGACGAAACGGTAGTTGTTCTGGATGCGGTGCATCAGGGCCATGGCCAGTTGCCGCAGGCGCGCCAGCTCCCACAGACTGTCGGCGGCGATGGTGATGTCGGCGATTTCCCGGGCAATGGCTGCCGCGTCACTGATGGCGATGCTGGCGTCCGCCTCAGAGAGGGCCGGAGAGTCGTTGATGCCATC
>CALWWS010000216.1 GCA_944385305.1 uncultured Oscillospiraceae bacterium
GCCGGTCTGGCCGGTCTTCAGGATGTCCAGCAGGTGGCGGTACACCAGCTCCACATCCTCCACAGCCACGTCCCGGCCGGCCAGGCCGTAGACCACGTTGATGAGTTTGGGCCGCTGCTCCAGCTCGTAGCAGGCGGCGCAGGTCTCGGCGAACAGGGGGCCGCCGCAGCCCGAGTTGCCCTCGCACTTGTCCATCACCGCCACCACAGGCACGTGAGCGAGGGCGGCGGCCAGCTCCTGGGCGGGGAAGGGGCGGAAGACCCGCAGCTTGATAAGGCCCACCGGCAGGCCCTGGGCGCGGAGCATGTCCACGCAGGCCTTGGCGGTGCCCGCCGTGGAGCCGATGAGCACCAGGGCGGCCTGGGCGTCCTCCATGCGGTACTCCTCAAAGAAGCCGTACTTGCGCCCGAAGGTCTTTTCAAAGTCAGCGGCCACGTCCAGGATGGCCCCCCGGGCGTTCTCCATGGCGTTGGCCAGCTGCACCTTGTGCTCCATGCAGAAGGGGCAGGTGTCGTAGGGACCCACCGCCAGGGGGTGGTCCCGGCCGATGAGGGCGTGCTCCGGGTTGTACTCCCCCACGAAGGCCCGCACCGCCTCGTCCTCCTCCAGCAGGATGTTTTCCACCGCGTGGGAGGTGATGAAGCCGTCCTGGCAGATCATAATGGGCAGGCGCACGTCGGGCCGCTCGGAGATGCGCATGGCCTGGAGGTAGTTGTCGTAGGCCTCCTGGTTATTCTCCGCATAGATCTGAATCCAGCCCGAGTCCCGGGCGCCCATGGAGTCGGAGTGGTCGTTGTTGATGTTGATGGGGCCGGTGAGGGTGCGGTTGACCACCGCCAGGGTGACAGGCAGGCGGGCGGAGGCGGTGACGTAGAGCAGCTCGTACATCAGGGCCAGGCCGCAGGAGGAGGTGGCGGTCACCGCCCGGGCCCCGGCGGCGGCGGCTCCCATGCAGGTGGACATGGAGGAGTGCTCGCTCTCCACGGTGACGTAGGCGGTGTCCACCTGGCCGTTGGCCACGTACTGGGCGAAGTACTGGGGGATCTCGGTGGAGGGGGTGATGGGGAAGGCGGCAAAGACGTCGGGGTTAATCTGGCGCATGGCCCAGGCGATGGCCTCGTTGCCTGAAAGGCGCTCCCGGATGCTCATTTACCGCACCTCCTTTTCCATGTGGATGGCCTGGAAGGGGCACACCTTATAGCAGATGCCGCAGCCCTTGCAGTGCTCCAGGTCAAACTCCCCCCGCCGCCCGGCCTTTACCGGGATGGAGGAGTCGGGGCAGAAGGGGGCGCACAGCAGGCACTGCTTGCACTTGTCCGGGTGCCACACGGGCACGTCGGAGCGCCACTCCCCGGTATGTACCACTTGGGCGGTGCCCCCCTGGTAGATCTCCCCGCCGGGGGTCATCTCCTGCCAGGGAGTGTGTTCGTTGATGTCGTAGGCGGAAAGGCTCATGCCTGGCGCACCTCCTTCATGGATTGGATGAGGCAGTTCATATTCCCCTGGATCACCTGGGGCTTGGTGGCGAACTTGTGGCGGAAGGAGGCCTCCATGTCCGCGATAAAGCGGCCCGGCTCCAGCACCCGGCTGACCTGGACAATGGCGGAGAGCATGGGGGTGTTGGGGAAGTAGCCCCCCAGGTGCTTTTCCGAAATGGTGCGGGCGTCAATGGTGTATACCTTCCCGGCATAGCCCCGCAGCAGGGGGCGCAGCTCGGCGCCCGGGCGGGCGGTGTTGATGACGATGGCCCCCTCCGGGTTGAGCCCCGCCGTCACGTCCACCGAGGTGAGCAGGGACTCGTCCACCACCACCACGTAGTCGGGACGGTAGATGTTGGAGTGGATGGTGCAGGGCACGTCGCTGATCCGGTTATAGGCCGTGATGGGGGCGCCCATGCGCTCCGGCCCGTATTCCGGGAAGCCCTGGACATACTTGCCCGAGGCAAAGGCGGCGTCGGCCAGCAGCAGGCAGGCGGTCTTGGCCCCCTGGCCGCCACGGCCGTGCCAGCGGATTTCTACCATGTTTTCCCTCATTTGTCGTTCCTCCTTGTGGGCGGGGGTAAAAAAAGGCTCTCGTCCCCGTAAAGGGACGAAAGCCTGCTGCGCTCTCGCTCTACCACCCGTTACTGCATACCTGCATATGCGCCTGCGGTAACGGGCAGATCCGTCAGCGCCTACTCCAGAACAGGGCTGTTTCGGGCTGAAACTCCGGAGTGATGTTCAGACAGGGCGCCTGGTCCGGCTTGCACCAAATGCCGGCTCTCTGTGCCACGCGGCCTGTCCTACTGTCTCCCTCATCGTCTTTCCAGGATTTATATTGCAATATCATATCCCAGCTTCCTGCAAAAGTCAAGGCGCAACTTGGACAAAAAACGACCTTACGCCCGCCCGGAAATCAGCCAGGGGGCGGGCTCGCTCACAAAGGTGTTTTTGGCGGTGAGCTTGGACACGCTCAGCTGGATTACCTCGGTCTCCCCAATGCCCAGCCGGGCAAACAGGTCGGGCAGGGAGGCGGCGCAGCGGAAATCCAGGGTGTAGATTACAAACTCCATGTGGGGGTTGAGGCGCAGCATGCAGGCCATCTCCTGCTCCATGCTGGCCGAGGCCACCAGGAAGGTGAGGGAGGGTACCGGCAGGCCCTCCATAGTCTTCTCGTCCACATGGTCGATGATGGCAATGTTGTTCAGGCCGAACTGGTGGGCGTTCTCCTCCATGGTCTTGCGGTCGGCCTGGCTGTACTCCACCGCGATGACCGTGCCCTCCCCGGCAATGATGGCCGACTCCACTGCGATGCTCTCCCCGCTGATGACGCACACTGTGTCTCCCTGGGCGATGTGCATCTTGTTGAGGATCACCGCCCGGATCTCGCTGCCCACGTAGTGGATGGAGCCCCGGGAGAAGTTGGAGTTGCGCATGCCGATCTTGTAGGTGGAGCGGGCGGTGGGGTTGAGAATGAGCATGCCCGCCGAGGCGTTGATCCCCCGGTCGATCATCTCGCTCACCTTGTGGTGGAGGATGGGGCCGCTGGGCTCGGAGCCCTCGTTGTACCACACCTCGCACTCACCCAGACCGGCGTCCCACATGCGGTAGAAGATGTCCGGGTGGCCGGCCTCGGTAAACACCAGAACCGCCCGGTGGGACTCCACCGTGGGGATGAGGTTCTTGTTCCGGCGGGTGATGTCCAGGATCTTCACCTGCTCCAGATCCACCTGGGTGTGCTGAGAGTAGTACTCCAGCCAGGCCAGAATGTGAGAATTGTTAAACATCTGCTGTTCCATGTATGCGCTCCCTTCTCCCTGTATGGGTCA
>CALWWS010000217.1 GCA_944385305.1 uncultured Oscillospiraceae bacterium
ATCCACAAATTCCATACCCAGCCAACCGGCCAACACTCGCCCCACACTGGTCTTTCCGCACCCCATCATGCCGATGAGTATGATGTTTCTCACAGCTCGTACCCCTTGAAATTGCCCAGCACGCGGAATTCCAGGGCCAGCTGGCTGAGCTCGTGCAGCACCCCGTCCATCCCCGGGGCGTCCAGATCCCCGGAGAATTCCAGAAAGAACAGGTACTCCCACCCCCGGCCGGGGATGGGACGGGACTCCAGCTTGAGCAGGTTGAGCCCCTGCACGGCAAACAGGGTGAGGATTTCGTGGAGGGATCCGCTCTGGTGGGGCAGGCGGAACAGGGCGCTGATCTTGTCCCGGCCGGGGCGCATCTCCAGCCGGGGGGAGACCACCACAAAGCGGGTCTGGTTCTCTGCGTTGTAGTTGATCCCCTGGGCCAGGATCTCCAGCCCGTACCGCTCCGCCGCCCGGCGGGAGCAGATGGCCCCCGCCTGCCGATCCCCGGTCTGGGCCACCTGCTTGGCCGAGCCCGCGGTGTCCAGGGTGGGCACCCGCCGCCAGTCCGGGTGGGCGTCCAGGAACTTTTCGCACTGCATCAGCCCCTGCTCATGGGAGTACACCGTGCGTATCTCCTCCAGCTTCACCCCGGGCAGGGCAGTGAGGCAGTGCTCCACCTTCACCTGCCACTCCCCCACAATGTAGTACTCATACTGGGCCAGCAGATCGTACACCTGCCGGATGGAGCCGGTGGAGCTGTTCTCCACAGGCAGCACGGCGTAGTCCGCCCGGCCATCCCGCAGGGCGAGGAACACATCCTCAAACCAGGGACAGCCCGCGCTGTCCACCTGGGAACCGAAGAAGCCGGCGGCGGCCTCCTCGCTGTAGCAGCCCGGCTCCCCCTGGTAGACCACCCGGGGGCGCTCTACCGGCTGCCGCTGCTCCTGCCGCGCCTGCACAAACCGGGCGTAGCCGGGATCCTCCGTCCCCTCCTTCACCAGGGTGCGCTGCTGGGCCCGGGAGATAGCCATAATGGCGGCGTAGAGGGCGGCCAGATCCCGCTTGCGGGCGGGGTCGTCGGTGAGGGCGGTTTTGGCCGCCACCACCTGCCGCTCCCGCGCCGCGTCCAGCACAGGAATGCCCCGGGCCTGCTTATAGGCCCCTACCCGTCCGGTCACCTCCATCCGGCGGAGGAACAGCTCCACCAGCTGCCGGTCAATCTGATCAATTTCGCCCCGCAGGGCGTCCAGCTCACTCATGCCTTCCACCTCAAATTCCCAATACCGTGCAGGCCGCCAGGGCGGCAGCCGCCTCAATCACCGGCACCGCCCGGTGGACGATGCAGGGGTCATGCCGGCCCTTGACGGTAATCTCCGTCTCCTCTCCGGTACGCAAGTCCACGCTGCGCTGGGGCAGGGCGATGGAGGGGGTGGGGCGCATGGTCACCTCGAAGGTGACCGGCATGCCGTTGGTAATCCCCCCGTTGATCCCCCCTGCGTGGTTGGTGGCAGTTACAATCCGCCCGTCCCGCACGGCAAAGGGGTCGTTGGCCTCGCTGCCCCGCATAAGGGACAGGGCCACCCCCGCCCCGAAATCCACTCCCTTCACCGCCGGTACGGCGAAGAGGTGCTGGGCGAAGATCCCCTCCACGTTGCAGCCAAAGTCGGGGCCGCCCAGCCCGGCAGGCAGGCCCACCACCGCGCACTCGATGGCGCCGCCCACCGAGTCCATCTCGCTCTTGGCCTCCAGAATGGCCTGGCGCATCTCCTCCCCCTTTGCGTCATCCAGCACGGGAAACTCCTTGTCCGCCACAGCCTGCAGGTCCTCCACATCCTCCAGGGCGGCGTCGCAGATGCCGTAGATGGAGCTGATGTGGGCGCCCACCCAGATCCCGCGCTCCGCCAGGATCTGCCGGGCCACGGTGCCCGCCGCCGCCAGGGGCGCGGTGAGCCGGCCGGAGAAGTGCCCCCCTCCCCGGTAGTCCAGGCAGCCGCCGCTCTTCACATAGCCGGCGTAGTCCCCGTGGCTGGGGCGGGGGGTGTAGCGGATGGCCTCGTAGTCCGAGGAGTGCTGGTCTCCGTTGGCGATCACCATGGTCAAAGGCGCGCCGGTGGTCTTCCCCTCAAACACGCCGGAGAGCACCTGCACCTCGTCCTTCTCCTTTCGGGCGGTGGACAGGCTGTTCTTCCCCGTGGCCCGGCGGGCCAGTTGGGCCCGGATGCCCTCCATATCCAACTCCAGCCCAGCGGGCACGCCCTCCAGCACCACGCCGATGGCGCTGCCGTGGGACTCCCCGAAAATGATATGTCTCACTGTTTGTTTCCTCCCAGGGCGGCAAAATCCCGCCAGAAATTGGGGTAGGACTTGTTCACGCACTCCGCACCCCGGACGGTGACCGGCGCGGCGCACCGGGTGGCCGCCACGGCGGCCATCATGGCAATGCGGTGGTCGTTGTGGCTGTCCACCGCCGCGCCTCCCGCCAGGGTGTCCACCCCCCGGATGGTCAGGCTGTCCGCCCCCTCCTCTATGTCCGCCCCCAGGGCGGTGAGCACCTGGGTGACCGAGGAGAGCCGGTCGCTCTCCTTCATCCGCAGCCGGGCGGCGTTTACCAGGGCGGTGGTCTCCCCCGCCCGCAGGGCGGCCATGGCCGCCAGGGGGGGCACCAGGTCGGGACACTGGGACACGTCCAGCTCCACCCGGCCCGGCCGGGCCAGCTGCCCGCACTGCTCCACAATCACCCGATCCCCCTGCACGGAGCGGGGGTTGAGTCCCAAAAGCTCCACCTGCCCGCCCAGGGCGTTGGCGGCGAAGAAGAAGGCGGCCTGGGAGTAGTCCCCCTCCAGCTCAGCGTCGGTGTGCCGGTAGGTCTGCCCCCCCGGCACATGCAGGGTGTCCGCCCCGTCAAAGCCGGCCTGCACGCCGAATCGGGCCAGGGCGTCCAGGGTCATGTCCACATAGCCCCGGCTCTCCAGGGGGGTGGTGAGCACAATCTCCGACGGCCCATCCAGCAGGGGCAGGGCGTAGAGCAGCCCGGTGACAAACTGGGAGGATACATCCCCCCGCAGCCGGTACTCCCCCGGCTCCAGCCGGCCGGAGACGGTGAGCACGTCTCCCTCCCGCCGCCAGACAATCCCCTTCTCCCGGAACAGGTCGATGTAGGGCTGCTGGGGCCGCTCCAGCAGGCGACCGCGGCCGGTAAACTTTCCCTCCCCTTTCAGGGCCAGGGCCACCGGAATGAGAAAGCGCAGGGTAGAACCCGACTCGCCGCAGTCCATGATCTCGCTCACCGGCACCTCGTGGCCGTCCACCAGGGCGGCTCCCCGGATAATGCTGCCGTCCCTGCTGGCGTCGGCGTCCAGGGTGCGCATACACCCCAGGGTGGCAGCAATGTCCTCCGACATAGCCATATTCTTTAGCCGGCACACCCCGTCGGACAGGGCGGCAGCGATGATCAGCCGATGGGCCTGGGACTTGGAGGCGGGGGGTGTGACGCTCCCCCGCAGCCCGCCGGGGCAGACTGTGATATCCATACTCACGCCCTCCCCCACAGCTGGGACAGCTTGTCCAGAAAATCCGCCTTTTTTACCTTCACCGGCACGGCCCGCCCCATCTCCTCCAGGAGAACCAGGCTAATGTCCCCGCCCGCGCCCTTTTTGTCCAGTCCCACAGTCTCCGCCACCAGGCCCCAGTCCTCCGCCCCACAGGGGATGTGGGTGGGCAGGCCGAAGGCGGCCAGCAGCCCGGTCAGGGCCTGGAGATCCCGCCCGGCGTCCCCGCCGCCCAGCCCCAGGCTCTGACCCAGCTGTGCGGCCACACACATGCCGGCGGCCACCGCCTGGCCGTGGGTCCACACCCGGTAGTCCCCCAGCTTCTCATACACATGGCCCACCGTGTGGCCGAAGTTGAGGATCATCCGCCGTCCGGTGTCCCGCTCGTCGTCCTCCACCACCTGCCGCTTGATGTCGCAGCAGGTGTAGAGCACGTGCTCGATGTGGCCCATCACCTCCGCCCGGGAGGAGTGGGCGCACAGGAAGTCAAAAAAGGCCCGGTCGGCAATGCAGCCGTACTTGATGACCTCCGCCATGCCGTCGGCAAAGGTCTTGTCGTCCAGACTGTCCAGCACCCGGGGGTCCATGAGTACCAGGCGGGGCTGCCAGAAGGCGCCCGCCAGATTCTTGCCGTGCTCCAGATCGATGGCCACCTTGCCCCCCACAGAAGAGTCCACCTGGGCCAGCAGAGTGGTTGGAATCTGCACAAAGTCCACCCCCCGCAGGATGGTGGCGGCGGCAAAGCCCGCCAGATCCCCCACCACGCCGCCGCCCAGGGCGGCCACGGCGTCGGTGCGGGTAAGACCGAAGGCCATCATGGCCTCCCACAGCTCGGCCAGCCGGGCGGCGCTCTTGGATTCCTCCCCCGCAGGGAGGGTGTGGAAGGCGGTCTGGAACCCAGCCCGGGTCAGGCTCTCCTCCACCTGGCGGCGGTAGAGAGGCTCCACGTTGGTATCAGTGACCACAAAGAGCTTTCCCGCCCGGGGCAGCGCCTTCCGGCAGGACTCGCCCGCCCTGTCCAGCACGCCGGCCTCAATCACAATATCATATTCCCGCCCCGGCAGGGCAACGGTGAGGGTTTTCATAACAGCGGCCTCCTTGGGCAAACACACAGGCGGCAGCGTCCAGCCGCCCAGAACTATAGTTGTTTATTTTACCAGAACTTTCCCCACTAGGTCAACCAAGGCGCCTACCTTGTGCATCAGGCCGTCAAACTTCTCCGGGGTGAGGGACTGCTGGCCGTCGCACTTGGCATGGGCGGGGTCGTTGTGCACCTCGATGATCAGCCCGTCCGCCCCGGCAGCCACAGCGGCCATGGCCAGGGGCTCCACCATCCAGTACATGCCCGCCGCGTGGGAGGGGTCCACAATGATGGGCAGGTGGCTCATCCGCTTAATGGCCGGAATGGCGGAGAGATCCAGGGTGTTGCGGGTGTACGTCTCAAAGGTGCGCACTCCCCGCTCGCACAGGATCACGTTCTCGTTGCCCTCGCTCATGATATACTCGGCGGACATAATCCACTCCTCGTAGGTGTTGGCCAGGCCCCGCTTGAGCAGCACGGGCTTGCTCATCCGGCCCACCTCCTTGAGCAGCTCGAAGTTCTGCATGTTCCGGGCGCCCACCTGGACAATGTCCACCTCCCGCTCGAACAGGTCGGACAGGCGGGGGTCCATAATCTCGGTAACGATGGGCAGCCCGGTCTTCTCCCGGGCCTCCATGAGCAGATCCAGGCCAGTGGTGCCCATGCCCTGGAAGGAGTAGGGGGAGGTGCGGGGTTTGTAGGCGCCGCCCCGGAGCAGGGAGGCCCCCGCCCGCTTCACGTCCTCGGCCACCGCGCAGATCTGCGCCTCGCTCTCCACCGAGCAGGGCCCGGCGATAACGGAGAAATTGCCCCCGCCGATCTTGGCGCTCCCCACCGACACCACAGTGTCCTCCGGGTGGAACTTGCGGTTTGCCTTCTTATAGGGCTCCTGCACCCGCATGACCCGCTCCACGTGGGGATTGATGGAAATCTTGTCCATATCCACCGCGGTGGTGTCGCCCACCAGGCCCAGGATGGTGCATCCCACGCCGTTGGTGATCCCCACCTCCAGGTTCAGGGCCTGGAGCTGGAGGGCCAGCTTTTCAATGTCGGCCTGCTTCGTGCCGGGCTTCATAACAACAACCATGTGAAAC
>CALWWS010000218.1 GCA_944385305.1 uncultured Oscillospiraceae bacterium
CTCCCGTGTGTGATCAGAGTGGGCAGCAGCTCCAGGCCCGGCCGCCCCTGGCGGCGGGCCTCCAGCAGCAGGGTGCGGGGGGGCGTGTGTACGTCGTGCTGCACCAGCTGCATGCGCTTGGGCTCCAGGCCGTGCCCCCGCAGGGCCTCCACCAGGTCGGCCAGGCGGCTGGGCCGGCAGACCAGGGCAAAGCGTCCCCCGTTTTTCAGCAGATACCCGGCGGCGGCGCACACCTGGGCCAGGGTGCAGCACTCCTCCATCCGGGCGCTCCCCCCGGATTTCCCCGTGCCCTGGGGGAAGTAGGGGGGATTGGACACCGCCAGGTCGAACCCCCCGGCGGGGAGCAGCTGCCTGACTTGCCGGATGTCCCCGGTGCGGATCTCCCCCCTCAGGCCATTGTCCGCCAGGTTGGCCCGGGCCAGGGCGGCCTGCGCCCCGTCCAGCTCCACCCCGGTGACCGCCAGGGTGCTCTCCCGCCCCAGCAGCAGCAGGGGCAGCGCCCCCGCCCCGCAGCCCAGATCGCACACCCGCCACCGGGGGGCGAGGGGGGCGAAGGCGGCCAGGCGCAGGGTGTCCTCCCCCAGGGGGAAGCTCTCCTCCCCCTGGCGGTATAAGTAGGGGCCCAGCTCCTCCGGCCTTCTCATGCCGGACCCTGGGCCAGGCGGCGGACGATATTGCCCGTCAGGCCCCAGATGGCCCGCTCCCCCCAGCGGTAGATGGGCACCTCCACCCGCCCCTTCCGCCAGGGGTAGCCCTGGGGAAAGCCGATGGCCCCGTAGGGGAAGTCGTCCCCCACCTGGGGCACCAGGTCGTAGGCGTACACCTGGGGCGGGTGGGTCACAAAGTGCTCACACGGCACCAGAAAGGTCTCCGCCACCTCCGCCGGGTTGAGGCGCAGACTCTCCAGCGCGGCGGGGTCCACCTGCCCCAGCACGGGGTAGAGCACCATGCCGCTCTGGTGCATGAGAAAGTCCAGCCGGGCCAGGATCTCCACCTTCTCCGGCGGGATGCCCAGCTCCTCCCAGGTCTCCCGCAGGGCGCACGCCTCCCGGCTCTCCCCCTCCTCCATCCGTCCGCCGGGGAAGCACACCTCCCCGGGCTGGCGCTTCATCCGGGGGGCGCGCACCTCGAAGAGCAGGTGGGCCTTCCCCTCCCGCTCCACCAGGGGCACCAGCACGGCGTACTCCCCCGCCCCGGTCTGGGGGCGGGGCTGGTGATCCCGCCAGGGGGCGGCAAATTGGGCGATGGTCATGTTTTCCCTCTCCTTCCCCTCACGACTCGGGGCGCACAAAGTGGGCCAGGGGGTCGGCCCGGGTCCACAGCACCGCCTGCCCCCGCGCCAGGCTGGCGGGCAGGTCGATGAGCCGCTGGTTGTCGCTGCCCCGGAAGAGGGCGGCGTAGGACTTGCGCTCGAGCACAAAGGGCCCGTCCACCAGCACGTGGGCGGCGTGGAGCAACTCCAGAGTGTCCACATCCCCCCGCTCCAGCAGCTGCTCATAAGTATACCCGGTGTACACCCACACATTCAGCCCCCGCGCCCTGGCCCACCGGGCCAGCTTGGCGCACTCCCCCGCCTGGAGGAAAGGCTCGCCCCCGGAGAGGGTGAGGCCCTGGATGAGGGGGTTTGCGGCGATCTGCCCCTCCAGCTCCTCCAGGCTCACCTCCCGGCCTCCCGCGGGGTCGTGGGTGTCCGGGTTGTGGCAGCCGGGGCAGCGGTGGGGGCAGCCCTGGGTAAAGACGGTAAACCGCAGGCCGGGGCCGTCCACAATGGAGTCGGCAATGGTGCTGGCAATGCGCATGAACTCTCACCTCGATGAAAAAGCGGGGCGGGCCGCGGCCCGCCCCCTTTTTTCTTTCTTAGACGCTGTGCTTCACCCGGTCCCGCTCCTCGGCCCGCTTGGCGTTGTTGAAGCGGTCCAGGGTGCCCACCAGGTAGCCGGTGATCCGGCGGATGCGCTCAAAGGGCACTCCGTCGTCCTCGGTGCGGCCGCAGCCGGGGCACTGATCCCCGATGATCCCCGAGAAGCCGCACACCGGGTCCCGGTCCACCGGGTGGTTCACGCTGCCGTAGCCGATGCCCTGCTCCTTCATGCAGCGCACCACCTTCTCAAAGGCCTCCAGGTTGTCCGTGGGGTCGCCGTCCATCTCGATGTAGCTGATGTGCCCGGCGTTGGTGAGGGCGTGGTAGGGGGCCTCCAGGCGGATCTTGTCGTAGGCGGAGATGGGGAAGTAGACCGGGATGTGGAAGGAGTTGGTGTAGTACTCCCGGTCGGTCACCCCCTCGATGACCCCGAAGCGGGCCTTGTCCAGCTTCACAAACCGGCCGGACAGCCCCTCCGCCGGGGTGGCCAGCAGGGAGAAGTTGAGCCCCCGCTTGGCGCTCTCCGCGTCCATCCGCGAGCGCATGTGGGTGATGATCTCCAGGCCCAGGATCTGGGCCTTCTCGCTCTGGCCGTGGTGCACGCCGGTGAGGGACTTCAGGGTCTCCGCCAGGCCGATGAAGCCTACGGACAGGGTGCCGTGCTTGAGCACCTCCCGCACCTCGTCGTCCCAGTCCAGCTTGTCGCTGTCCAGCCACACCCCCTGGCCCATGAGGAAGGGGTAGTTGCGCACGTGCTTGCGGCACTGGATCTCAAAGCGCTCCAGCAGCTGGTTGACGCACAGATCCAGCATCCGATCCAGCCCCTCGAAGAACACGCTCAGATCCCCCTTGGCCTTGATGGCCAGCCGGGGCAGGTTGATGGTGGTGAAGGACAGGTTGCCCCGTCCGTTGCAGATCTCCCGGCTGGGGTCGTACACGTTGCCGATGACCCGGGTGCGGCAGCCCATGTAGGCGATCTCGGTCTCCGGGCAGCCGGGCTTGTAGTACTGCAGGTTGAAGGGTGCGTCGATAAAGGAGAAGTTGGGGAACAGCCGCTTGGCCGAGCAGCGCATGGCCAGCTGGAACAGGTCGTAGTTGGGCTCCCCGGGGTTGTAGTTGACCCCCTCCTTCACCCGGAAGATCTGGATGGGGAAAATGGGGGTCTCCCCGCCGCCCAGCCCTGCCTCGGTGGCCAGCATGATGTTCTTCATCACCATGCGCCCCTCGGGGCTGGTGTCCATCCCGTAGTTGATGGAGGAGAAGGGGGTCTGGGCCCCCGCCCGGGAGTGCATGGTGTTCAGGTTGTGGATGAGGGCCTCCATGGCCTGGTAGGTGGCCCGGTCGGTCTCCTTCACCGCCCGGTAGTGGGCGAATTTCTGGGCCTTCTCCAGCTCCTCCTCGCTGCCGAACCGTCCGGCGAGGGCCTCCCGCTCGGCGGCAAAGTAGTCCTCGCACTGCTCCAGGGTGGGGGCAAGCCCCTTGTCCGCCTGGATGCCGGCAATGACCCCCTTGAGCTCGCTCTCCGGGTCCTCCATCCCCGCCAGGAGCATCAGCGCCCGGGCCAGGTTCTGCCGGTAGATCTTCACAAAGGTCTTGCGCACCCCGTCGGCCATGCCGTAGTCGAAGTTGACCACGCTCTGCCCGCCGTGCTGGTCGTTCTGGTTGGACTGGATGGCGATGCAGCACAGGGCGGCGTAGGAGGAGATATCGTTGGGCTCCCGCAGGGTGCCGTGGCCGGTGGAGAAGCCGCCCTGGAAGAGCTTTTTGATGTCAATCTGACAGCAGGTGGTGGTGAGGGTGAGGAAGTCCAGATCGTGGATGTGGATGTCCCCCTCCCGGTGGGCCCGGGCATGGTCGGGGTTGAGCACAAACATGTCGAAGAACTGCTTGGCCCCCTCCGAGCCGAACTTGAGCATGGAGCCCATGGCGGTGTCTCCGTCGATGTTGGCGTTCTCCCGCTTGATGTCCGAGTCCTTGGCGGCGGAGAAGGTGATGTCCTCATAGGTCTTCATCAGCCGGGTGTTCATCTCCCGGGCCCGGCTGCGCTGGTCCCGGTAGAGGATGTAGGCCTTGGCGGTCTGCACATAGCCGTTGTCCATGAGCACCCGCTCCACCAGGTCCTGGATGTGCTCCACTTCCGGCTGGGCGTCCCCCTCCACCTCCAGAATGGAGAGCACCTCGTCGGCCAGCCGCCGGGCGGTGTCCTCCTGCCCGGGCTTGTAGGTGGCGTCAAAGGCCTTGGTAATGGCCTTTGCGATCTTGTCCTCGTTGAAATCGGCCAGCCGTCCGTCCCGCTTGCGAATTTTTGTCACCGTCATTGTTCTCTTTCTCCCTTTCTCCTGGGCAAAACGGCCTTTGCCGCGCTCAAAAAGTATCCATTTTGTGGCACAAGATATTGTATCTCAATCCAGAAATCCAAATAATATGATACCTTATCTTGCACACTCCGTCAAGGGCGGCGGAAAAAGAAAAACAGAAAACGCCCGCCAAAAAGGGCGGGCGTTTTTTGTGTGCTTCCACACTTGACACGGCAAGTCCCTGTGGCCCTAGGCTCACAGCAGGACAAGGCCGTAGGTGCGGGCCATGCGCTGCAAAAATTCCGGCTCCAGATCCCCCGTGCCGTCCCAGAAGGCCCGGCCCTGGTAGGCCCGCAGGGCCCCCTCCAGCAGCTCGGGCACGTCGGAGAACAGGCACAGGGCGTCCTTCACCGCGTACTGGTTCTCGGCGAAGATGTCCAGATCGTCCTGCTCCAGGATCTCGATCTTCAGCGCCCCCTGGGGGGAGAGCTCCTCGGCCCGGACGATGTCCTCCAGCAGGTCGGGGGTGCAGGGGATGGTCTCCCCCACGTCCACGTCGGGGGTGATGAACCTGGCCTCCTTCTCGCTGGCGCAGGGGATGACGTCCGGGTCCCGCTCCGGGGGGACAAATTGGGTGAAGTCCACCCCCTCCACCGCCTTTTTCAGGGCGGCGATGTGCTCCGGGCCGGTGCCGCAGCAGCTCCCGAAGATCCGCGCCCCCGCCCGGGCGAAGGCGGGCACATGGCGGGCCAGGTCCTCCGGGGTCATCTCCCCCTGGGGGGGCAGGCTGCCCGGCTGGACAATGAGGGGCACCCCGGCGTAGGGGGTCAGCCGCTCCAGCTGCTCCAGGGCGATCTCCGCCCCGGCGGTGCAGTTGAGCCCGAAGGCGGACGCCCCCATGCCCTGCATCACGATAAGCCCGGCCAGCACGTCGGTGCCCGCCGGGGTGCGGCCGTTCTCGTCGCAGGTGAAGCACACCCACACCGGCCTGTCGCTCACCGCCCTGCAGGCCAGCACCGCCGCCCGGGCCTCCGCCATGCTCACCATGGTCTGGAGGAAAAAGAGATCCACGCCGGCCTGCGCCAGGGCGGCGGCCTGCCGGGTGTAGAGCTCCACCAGATCCTCAAACCCGGTCTGGCCGAAGGGAGCCAGGGGGAGCATGGCGGGCCCCATGCACCCCGCCGTCAGGGCTTTTCCCTCCGCCGCCCGGCGGGTGAGGGCGGCCAGCTCCCGGTTGTACCGCTCCACCTCCCCCTCCAGGCCGAAGGGGGCCAGCCTGGCCCCGTTTGCCCCGAAGGTGGGGGTGAGCAGCACCCGGCTGCCCGCGTCCACATAGCTCCGCTGGATCTCCAGCAGGGTCTCCGGGTGCTCCAGGGCCCACCGCTCGGTGCACGACCCGGCGGGCATGCCCGCCGCCAGCAGCCGGGTGCCGGTGGCGCCGTCGGTCAAAAGGGGCAGGGATAAGCCGTTGGCGTCCATACTGTGTCAATTCCTCCCAATCCGTACTTGCTGCCCAGTATACCACACCCCGCCGGGAAAAAGCAAGGGCGGGCGCGGAGCTTTGTCCGCGCCCGCCCTCAGCTTGTCGAAAAAGCCTCGCAGAGTTCGCACCCGCAGGTGCGAAAAAAGTTTAGTCCTGTTTTTTCCGGCGACATGTGCGTCGGAAAAAACACTTCTCAGCCTGCGAGTGTGGAATTTGTCCTCCCACGCAGGACAAATTATGCGCGTGGCAGGCTGCATCCTTCTCGAAAAAGAGGCATAGCCTCTTTTTCGACAGGCTCATGCCTGGCCCAGGCCCTTGGCGGCGCTGTGATAGATGGGCTTCCACTCCACCCGGCGCACCAGGGCGGCCAGGGAGATGGGGATGTAGGTGAACATGAACAGGGGGAAGGTGAACAGGTACCCCAGCTTCTGATACCAGCGGGCCCGGATCTGCCCCCACTCGGAGAGCACGGTGATCAGCCCGTAGAGGAACAGGCCCGCGTAGAAGTTGACCAGGGCGCCCAGGATAAACTCCACGGTGGTGTCAAAGATCCGATCCGCCCAGTAGGGGGGCTGGGTGAGGCAGGCGGTGAGGATGATGGCGTTGAACACCACCAGCAGCAGGGTGAGCAGCATGCCGGGAGCCACGGTCATGAGCATGTCGTAGCAGGAGGTGCCCCGGTACCCGGGGCGCAGGCAGCCCCGCAGCAGGGACAGGCCGTACTTCACATCCACCTGGTAAAAGCCCTTGCTCCAGCGCAGGCGCTGATCCCAGGACTGGCGGAAGGTGGTGGGCTGCTCGTCGTACACCACCGCCTTGTGGCAGTAGCCGATGCGCTTGCCCTGTACGGCGCAGTGGACGGAGAACTGGATGTCCTCGGTGAGCAGGTGGAAGGGCCAGCCCCCGTTCTCCCGGATGAGGGCGGCGGACACCAGAAAGCCGGTGCCCGACACGGCGCAGTTGGTGCCCAGCAGCATCCGGGGCAGGTTGAGGAAGCGGGCCTCCCGGAGGAACCACACCGAGTACCCGGCGGAGATCCAGTTGTCCCCGAAATTCTTGGAGTTGCGGTAGCAGGTCACCGCGTCGTAGCCCTTGCGGAAGGTCTTGTTCATCTCGCAGACGAAGTTGGGGTCCACCAGATTGTCCGCGTCGAAGATCAGGTAGGCGTCGTAGCCGTCCCGCCCCTCCGCCCTGAGCCGGCGGAAGAGGTAGTCCATGGCATACCCCTTGCCCTTATGTACCTGGTCGAAGCGCTCATATACAAAGGCCCCCGCCTCCCGGGCGGTTCGGGCGGTGGCGTCGGTGCAGTTGTCGGCCACCACGTAGATATCCAGCAGCTCTGACGGGTAGTTCTGGGCCCGCAGGCTGGCGATGAGCTGCCCGATCACCGCCTGCTCGTTGCGGGCGGCGATGACGGCGGCGTAGCGGCCCGGGGGGCAGGGGGCGCTCCCCTCGCCCAGGCGGCGGCGCACCAGCCCCACCAGCAGGTAAAAGCCCTGATAGAGATAGGCCACGGTGAGCACCACCGCCACCACCCAGTTGATGTGCTCCACAAAGCGCAGCATATGCATAAAACCGGCACTCCCTTCCGGCGGTAATCTTCTGCTGGTGTATGATAGCACGCCGGAAAAAGAAAACAAGGTCTTTTCCTGTCATTTAAGAAAAGATTAAGAAACAGCTTCCACAAACTGCAAGAAAAGACAATTGGCTGCACATCCTCTGGGGATGTACAGCCAATTGGACTGACTCAATTACATTTTCTCCGGGGCGGACACGCCGATGAGGCCCAGGCCGTTGGCGATGACGGAGCGCACGCTGTCGGCCAGCTTGAGCCGGGCGCTGCGCACGCCGGGCTCCTCCCCCATGATGCGGCAGGCGTTGTAGAACCGGTGGAAGTCGCCCGAGAGCTGGAGGAGATAGCGGTTGATGTGGGAGGGGTCGTAGTCCCGGGCGGCCAGGTGGATCACCTC
>CALWWS010000219.1 GCA_944385305.1 uncultured Oscillospiraceae bacterium
TGCCGGATATCCCGGCGGAGGGGGAGGAGCTGGGGCTGGTGCTCCGCCATGAGCTCACCCACCTGCGCCGGAGGGACGCTGTGCGCAAGCTGCTCTTTCTCCTGGCCGCCGCCCTGCACTGGTTCAACCCCCTGGGGTGGCGGCTGGCCCGGGAGGGGGGACGCAGCCTGGAGCTGTGCTGTGACAACGAAGTGGTGAGGGGGCGGGACGACGGGTTCCGCCGCCGCTACGGCGCGCTGCTCATCCAGACCGCCGCCGGCGGGCCCTCTCCTGTGTGCTCCGCCCGCCTGGGCGGAGGAAAGGACCAGTTGAAAAGGAGGCTGGAAAATTTGTTTGCAAAGAAGAAAAATGGCGCCGCAGGGGTGTGCGCCGTGCTGGCGGTGACCCTGCTGGCGGGAACCCTGGTGTCCTGCGGCAGCCAGACGGTGGAGGGGCAGGGCGTACAGCAGACGGCCGAGGTGGTTGCGCTGAAGGCACAGACGTCGCTGACCGCATCAGAGGCGCTGGATACGCTGGAAAAGAGCATCGCAGTGGCGGAGGACACCCTGGCCTTCACCCTGCCTGAGGGGTACGAGGGGGACTGGGAGATCTACCTGGCGGGCCGGGCCCAGTTTCCCGACTTCGGCGGGATGAGCCTGCACTACCTGGTTGGGACCGATTGGACGGCAGGCGAGACCTACACCGTGGATTTCTCTGAGGTGGCGGACTATCTCACCCAGCTCACCCTCAGCGCCTATCTGGGGGAAGAGGAGCGGCAGGTGGATCTGACTCCCCTGTTTGCGGACGGGGCGCAGGATGGCGGGGAGGATACGTCCGCCGGCTGGACCTGGCCCCTGCCGGGCTATACAGAACTCTCCAACCACTTTGGGAAGCGGGTGCACCCCATCACCGGCATGGAGATTGAGCACGACGGCCTGGATATCCCCGCCCCTGAGGGAACCCAGGTGCTGGCCGCGGCGGACGCAACGGTGAGCGCCGTCGGCTTTGACTGGGAAGACGGCAACTATGTGGTACTGGATCACGGACAGGGAATTTCCACCCTCTATGCCTGCCTGGCGGAGCAGTGGGTGGGGGAAGGCGACGCGGTGACGGGCGGCACGGCCATCGGCACTGTAGGCGCCACCGGCGCGGCCACCGGAGCGCATCTCCACCTGGAGCTGTGCCAGGACGGTGTGCCGGTGGATCCCCGGCCCAGCTTACTGGGTACGGAGGGTGAAAACAACTGAACTGCACAGGGGAAAAGAAAAAACCTCCGGCTTAGCCGGAGGTTTCTCTTTTCCTTAGGGCTGCGCGTGGGTTTTCAGATAGGTCTGCACCTGGCTTGCGGTGGGAAGTGCCATAACCTCCTCAGTTAGCTGTCTGGCCCGCTGGGCGCTCCACTGGGCAATGCGCTTGCGGGTGGGCAGAATGGCGCTGGCGCCCACGGAGAATTCATCCAGACCAAAATCCAGCAGCAGAGGAATGAGGAGCGGGTCGGCCGCCGCCTCCCCGCACATGCCAACGGGGATACCGGCCTGGTGTCCGGCGCAAATAATCTGGCGGATGGCGCGCAGCACGGCGGGCTGGAAGGGGGTGTTGAGATAGGCCACGTTGGCGTTGCCCCGGTCGGCCGCCATAATATACTGGGTGAGGTCGTTGGTGCCGATGGAGAAGAAGTCGGCCTCCCGGGCCAGAAGGTCCGCAATGAGCACGGCGGCGGGCGTCTCTATCATGACGCCAAGGGGGATCGCCTTGTCATAGGGGATGCCGGCCCGATCCAGATCTGCCTTGACCTGCTCCAGCAGGGTGCGGGCGCTGTGCAGCTCGTCCAGACAGGTGACCAGGGGAAGCATAATCTTGAGCTTGCCGAAGGCGGAGGCCCGCAGAATGGCCCGCAGCTGGGTGGCGAAGAGCTCCTCACGCTTCAGGCAATAGCGCACGGCGCGAAAGCCCAGGAAGGGATTGTCCTCCCGCTCCAGACCCAGGTAGGGGATGTCCTTGTCGCCTCCCACGTCCAGGGTGCGGATAATGACCTCGCGGTCAGGAAACTGCCGGGCCACCGCCTGGTAGGCGGCGAATTGCTCCTCCTCGTCGGGGAGAGCTGCCCGATCCATAAAGAGAAATTCCGTACGGAACAGTCCAACGCCCTCGCCGCTGGCCTCGGCCACGGCGGCGGCGTCGGCCACCGAGCCGATGTTGCCGAAGAGCTGTACCTGACGGCCGTCTTCGGTGCGGGTGGGCTGATTGTGGTAGTGGGTGAGGTCGGCCCGCTCCCGGAGAAGGGCGTCCCGCCGGGCCTGGTAGGCCAGCAGTACCCCGTCCTCCGGCTTGACCAGAACCAGACCCTCGCCGCCGTCCACTACCACACAGTCCCCGTCCTGTACCGCGTCCACAATGCCGGGAACGCTGAGCACAGCGGGCAGCTCCATGGCACGGGCCAGGATGGCGGAGTGGGAGGTGGCGCCGCCCACCTCGGTGACAATGCCGGCAATGCTGCCCCGGCGCAGGCCGGCGGTCATGGAGGGCGTCAGATCCCGGGCCACCAGCACCGCATCGGCAGGGAGGGCGGAGAGGTCCACATCCTCCTGCCCCAGCAGGATCTTCAAAAGCCGCTCCTTCAAATCCTTCACGTCGGTGGCCCGCTGGCGCATCATCTCATCCTCTACGGAGGCAAACATGTCCATATACATGCCGCACACGGTGTCCACCGCGCCCTCGGCGCACTGGCCCTGGTCAATGGCGTCGTTCATCTGGCCCGTCATAAAGGGATCGGAGAGCATCATCACCTGACCCATCAGAATTTCCGCCTGGTGCTCCCCCACCCGCTGCTTCATCTGCTCAGCCATGGCGGTGGTTTTTTCCGTAAAGGCGGCGGCAGCCTGGGCCAGGCGTGCCTTTTCCGTCTCCGCTCCGGCGAAAGTTACATGGGAGTAGTCCAGATCCGCCTGGCGGACAAGAACTGCCCGTCCGATCCCGATTCCGGCGCAGGCGCCGATACCCTTGTACATAACCCTACACTCCCTTTGCGGCGGGGCGTCAGTTCTCGCCCAGGCCGGATTTTACCAGGCCGGCGGCCTCGGCGAGCATCTCCTTCTCGTCGGGCCCGTCGCACTGGATTTCGATTTCGCTGCCGCACTTCATGCAGGCGGCCATGACGTTCATGATGCTCTTGCCGTCAATATTCTTTCCATTGAAGACAATGTTGATGCTGCTTTTGTACTTGGCCATGGCCTGCACAAACATGCTGGCCGGACGCATGTGAAAACCCATCTTGTTGATGACAGTCAGCTTCTCGGATACCATAATAATCAGTCCTCCACTTTCTTTTTTTTCAGCAGGGCGAGCATCAGCATGCCCACCAGCGATCCGATAACCAGCGCAATGAGATAGCCGGGAATATTCTGCATAACGGGGAAGACAAAGATGCCGCCGTGGGGTGCGGGAGAGGCGCAGCCGAACGCCATGGACAATGCGCCCGCCACAGCCGAACCCACAATACAAGAGGGGATCACACGCAGGGGATCGCTGGCGGCAAAGGGAATGGCGCCCTCGGTAATGAAGCACAATCCCATAATATAGTTGACCGGGCCGGACTTGCGCTCTTCCGAGGTAAAGCGGTTTTTGAAAAAGGTGGTGGCCAGGGCGATGGAGATGGGGGGCACCATGCCGCCAATCATCACTGCGGCCATCACCGGGGAGAAGCCGCTGGCTGCCATGCCGATGGTGGCGGTGCCGAAGACGTAGGCTGCCTTGTTGAAGGGGCCGCCCATATCGATGGCCATCATGCCCGCCACCAGCGCGCCCAGGAGAATGGCCAGGCCGGAGCTCTCCAGCGCGGTGAGCCCATTGGAGATGGCGCTGTTGATCACGCCCATGATGGGGTTAATCAGGCTCATGAGAAGGCCGATAAACAGAAGCCCCACAACCGGGTATATAAGCACGGGCTTGATGCCCTCCAGAGGCCGGGGCAGCTTATCGCAGCCCTTGCGCAGTACCTTCATAAACCAGCCGCCTACAAAGCCGGCCACCAGGCCGCCCAGGAAGCCGGCGGGGACAATGGGGTAGGAGGGGTCCACAAAGTACTGGAAGGTGACGCCCGTGGCGGCCATGGAGCCGCCCACAAAGCCGATCATCAGACCCGGGCGATCCGCAATGGACTGGGCGATGAAGGCGGCCAGAATGGGCACCATGAAGCCGAAGGCAATGTTGCCCACCTTGTTGAAGAAAGCGGGCAGCATCCAGGAGGAGCCGAAGGCACTGGTTCCGATAGCGCCGCCGTCCAGAAGGAAGGAGAGAGCCATCAGAATACCGCCGCCCACCACAAAGGGGAGCATGTGGGATACGCCGTTCATCAGGTGCTTATAGAGCTGGTGACCCACGCTGCCCTGGCTGGCGGTGTTCATCTGCCTGGCGCCGCCGCCCTGGGCGTGGTGGATGGGAGCGCCGCCGTTGAGGATAGTCTCAATCAGCTCCTGGGGCTTGTTGATGCCTGCGGATACCGGTACGCTGAGCACGGGCTTGCCGTCAAAGCGATCCATCTCGATATTCTTGTCCGCCGCCACAATAATGCCGTCGCAGGCGGCAATTTCCTCCGGGGTGAGCACATTTTTTGCCCCGCCCGATCCGTCGGTCTCCGCCTTGAGGGTGACGCCCATCTCCCGGGCCTTTTTCTCCAGTGCCTCGGCCGCCATGTAGGTGTGGGCGATGCCGGTGGGGCAGGCGGTGACAGCCAGAATCCGGTAACCGGCCTGCTGGGCGGGAACGTCGGAGGAAGTCTGCTCCGGCTGGGTATCGCCACCGGCCTCTTCGGGGTACTTGGCGGCCTCCTGGGCGTCAATCAGAGCGAGGAACTCCTGGGGAGTGGAGGCAGCGCGCAGCTTGGCGCAGAACTCCTCATCCATCAGCATGACCATCAGCCGGGAGAGCATCTCCAGGTGCACGTCTCCCC
>CALWWS010000220.1 GCA_944385305.1 uncultured Oscillospiraceae bacterium
GGGCAGCTGGACACCATTGCCTGTGTTGTCAGTCCCACCGATGAGCGCCGCGAAAAGTACGATTTTTCTGAGCCCTATCTGAGAATGGACATCGGCATCGGTGTACAGGAGGGCCAGGCTGACTCCATCCAGAAGCTGGAGGATCTGGCCGGCAAGAAGATCGGTGTCAATGCCGGCGGTCAGGCCATGGAGTTCCTGGAGTCCCTGCAGGATCAGGTCCAGTTTGAGATCGTCGCCTATGAGAGCCCGGCCAGCATGGAGTATGATCTGGCGCTGGGCCGCCTGGACGGTATCTACGAGTCCATCGTCGCCATTCTGCAGGCGCAGGGCCGGGGGGATTGCCCCATCGAGCCTGCCGCAATGGAGCCCCTCACCACCTCGGTGTGCGCCTACCCCTTTGTGAAAGACAGCGAGCGCAACGCTGAGGCCATCACCCGTATCAATGCCGCCATCAAGGAGATGCAAGAGGACGGGACCATGATGGAGCTCTCGATGAAGTGGTTCAACCTGGATCAGGTGACCATCTAACGCCCTACGGCGGGGTCCGTTCCTCCCTCCCGCCGTACCGTGCAGCCAGAGCTTTTCTCATCAACCGGCTCTTTCCACGGATGATGGAAAGGGCCGGTTTTCTTATTTCTTAAGGAGGAGTCGCCATGAATTTTGATATCGAATATGTTGTACGAGTATTCCCTAGTATTCTGAAATACCTGCCCGTCACGCTAGAGATCGCCTTTCTCTCCGGCACCATCGCCATGCTGCTCTCGATCTGTATCGTGCTACTGCGCCGGGTTCCATCCCGTATCCTCCAGGCGGTCTTGAATTTCTATCTGGATTTTTTCCGCGGCACGCCTGTGGTAGTACAGCTCTTTTTTCTCTACTACGGCCTGGCGCAACTCTTTCCCATCTTCAAAAACCTGAGCGGCTTCAGCGCCGCTGTCATCGGTCTAAGCCTGAACGCCTCCTCTTACATGTCGGAGAGTATCCGCGGTGCTGTCCAGTCGGTCCACCGCCGCCAGACTGAGGCAGGGCTTGCCTGCGGCTTGACCCATCTGCAGGTCATGCAGCACATCGTGTTCCCCCAGGCGGCAAAGGTAGCAGTGCCCACCTTGGTCAACGACTTCATTGGGCTTATGAAGAGCACCTCGGTGGCCTTCGTGCTGGGCGTGCGGGATGTGATGGCCCAGACCAAGATGCTGGGCGGCAGCTCCTATCGTTACTTTGAGTGCTATTTTGTCGCCATCATCATCTATTTCATCCTGACCAAGCTGATCCACTGCTTCCAGAAGTGGCTGGAACGCAAGCTGGATGTCACCACCCGAAAGGAGGGAGCGGCATGCTCGACATCCGAGGCCTGAACAAACAGTTTGGCGGTCTCCATGTACTCCATGACGTGGATCTGTCGGTGAAAAAGGGCGAGGTGGTCTCCATCATCGGACCCTCCGGCACCGGAAAATCCACCCTGCTCCGTTGCATCAATTTTCTGGAGGTCCCCACCTCCGGCACCATTACCATTGATGGGCTCACCATCTCCCCGGAGCACTGCACCAAACAGGAGATCTACCAGCTCCGGCACAAAAGCGCCATGATCTTTCAGGACCACTCCCTCTTTGAAAACAAAACGGTGCTGGAGAACATCGCGCTCCCTCTTTGGACCGCCTACGGCTACACCAAAGCCGCCGCCCGGGAAAAGGCTGAGTCCATTTTGGAGATGATCGGACTGGCCGACAAGCGCAGCGCATACCCCTATGCCCTCTCCGGCGGCCAGCAGCAGCGGGTGGGCATTGGCCGGGCCATCGCCATTGAGCCCAAGGTCATGCTCTTTGACGAGCCCACCTCCGCACTCGACCCCTCGCTGGTGGAGGAGGTGCTGGAACTCATCCGCACCCTGGCCCTCAAACACGCCACCATGCTTATCGTCACCCACGAAATGAACTTTGCACGCAATGTCTCTGACCGCGTGATTTTTATGAACCACGGCTCCATCGTGGAGAGCGGGCCCCCGGAGGAGATCTTCCTGCATCCCTCTGACCCAGAGACCCAGGCCTTTGTCCAGAAATCCGTCCATCGAGGTGGTCCTCTTGTACTGTGAATCCATCCGTCAACTGACACTTTCCCTCCACCTGGACACCGCGCCGGTGGGGGTCCGCTTTCTCTTCCTGCCGGAAGAGGTGGAGGCCTGTACCGCAGCGCCGGTCCCCCACCCCAAGAGCTGCTGTGCGCTCATCAGCGACGGGGCCAAACGCGGTCTGCGGCAAAAGGCCGACGCCGGCCATGTCAGCTGTCCCGGCGCGCTGACCGCTCTGGGGCTACGCAGGCCGGGCAACTTTGTCACCTCCGGGAAGCAGTTCTCCCTCATGCGTCTGTATGCCAGCGGCGCGGTGGCCCGAGAGGCGACGGAGGCGCTCCGCTTCATCCCCCACCGCATCGCCGGACTGGAGGTGGGCCCCCTGGCTGAGATGGAGGATGCCGATGTGGCGGTCCTCCTCTGCCAGCCCTGGCAGGCAATGCGCCTGCTCCAGGGATACTGTTACTACTACGGGGCGCCCTCCCATCTGGGTGGGATCGGCAATCAGGGCGTGTGTGCCGACCTGGTCGCCCGTCCCTACTGCTGCAATGACTTCAACTATTCCATGCTCTGTCCGGGCGCCCGCATCCATATGGCGTCGCCCGAGAGCGAGATGGGCTGCGCCATGCCCATCCAGCAGTTCCCCCAGGTGGCGCAGGGGACCATCCGCACCACCTCGCTCACCATGACCGACCCCCAGAAGCGGGAGCTTTTGGCGCGCATGGAGGACAGCGGTCTTTCGCTGGACTGCCCCATCGAGCTGGGAAAGATGTATGGAAGTTATATGAAGAACTCCCCCTACCCCCACGAACGCTATGACGCACTGGAAAGGGAGAACTGAGATGAAACGATATGCGATCTATGGAAAAGGCGGCATTGGGAAATCCACGCTGACCTGCGCCCTCTCTGCCGCACTGGCTCAAATGGGACACCGGGTACTCCAGATCGGGTGTGACCCGAAGGCGGACTCCACCGCCTCTCTGCTTGGCGGACAGGCCCTGACCCCGGTGGCCGAGTACCTGCGCACCCATGAGGAGCCGCCCTGTCTGGAGGACATCATGCTCCAGGGCTTCGGTGGTGTTTACTGTGTGGAGTCCGGCGGCCCCACCCCCGGCGTAGGCTGCGCCGGGCGGGGGATTCTGATGACCCTGCATCTTTTGGATGAGCTGCGGGTGGTGGAGCGTCTCCAACCCGATTACATCCTCTACGATGTGCTGGGGGACGTGGTCTGCGGCGGCTTTGCTGCCCCCATCCGGGAGCACTATGCCGATGAGGTACTGGTGGTGACCTCCGGCGAGAAGATGTCCCTCTTTGCTGCCAACAACATCGTCCAGGCCGTGCGTCACTTCTCCGGAGAGGACTACGCCTCCATGGGCGGGGTGATCCTCAACCGGCGCAATATCCCCAACGAGCTGGAGCTGGTGTCGGAATTCGTCCAAACTGCCCAGGTGGATCTGCTGGGGATCGTCCCCCGGGACAACCACATCCCCCAGTATGAGCAACTCAACCAGACCGTGATCCAGGGCGACCCCCAGCTGCCGGTGTCCCAGGCCATTCTGGAGATCGCCCGGAAGCTGCAATAGGGGGCGCACGATGAATCAACCGTATTCCCTGACCATCCGGCAGCTGAGGGACCTGCTGGAGAAAAGACAGACCATTCCGGGCAACCTCTATGAAAACGCCGAGCGCAAGGTGCTCTGTTACCCCGACGACGGCGACGGCGGCCTTATCCCCACTACCACGCCCCTGTGCATTTCCAATCTGTCCACTCTCATGGTCTCCCCCATGGGCTGCGGCATCCACCTCACGGAGACCGGGCGAGGCCCCCTGGATGTGGGGCGCGCCTGGCTGCTGCGGCTTCAGGAGCGAGACATCGTGCTGGGCCGGCAGCGTCCGCTGGTGCTGGAGGCGGTGGAGACCATCCTTGCCCAGACTTCCTCACCGCTGGAGGGCCTCCTCATCAGCGCCACCTGCCTGGACGGCCTGCTGGCTACCGATTATGACGCGCTGTGCCGGGAAATCCAGCGCCGCTTTTCCATCCGGTGCGCCTTCGACTATATGGGCCCGCTGCTCAAGGGCTCCCCCAGACAGGCCGAGACCAAGATGATTTCCGCCTGCTACGGGCTTCTCCGCCCCTGCAGCTCCACGGACCCCGGTTTGGTCAATCTGCTGGGTCCGCTGCGCTCGTCTCAGGCCGCTGAGCTGAACACCCTCCTGGCTCCGTTGGGGGTACGCCAGGTCTGCTGTCTGGCCGATTTTTCCTCCCTGTCCGCCGCCGACGCCATGACCGGCGCAAGGCTGAATCTAGTCCTGGGCGGCGGTGCGCTGTGGAGTGCCCGGGAGATGCAGCGCAAATGGGGCATTCCCTATGTCTCCCTCTCGGACGCCTATGACCCCGCCGCCATCGCCGCCCATTACCGGGAGATCGGTCTTGCGTTGTGTGGAACGGTGGACGACCGTTTCCTCCGCCACCAGGTGGCCCAGCGCGCCGCCTGTCTGGCCTCACAGCTTGAGGGACAGTCCTGCGCGGTGGGTGGAAAAAATGACGTTCCCTGTTTTTCTGCCGCCTACACGCTGCTGGAGCTGGGTTTTTCCATCACCACGCTGTTTGCCCATCACGTCACAGGGGCGGATCTGCCGCTGGTGCGCGCCCTGGCGGACCGTGTCCCCCATATGCGGGTCTATTTTGACAGTCATCCGTCTCTGTACCGCTATCAGGCCACTCCGGAAGAATTCACTCTCTCCTTTGGGGTCCCTGACCCCTTCCTTCCCTTGGATGGCTCCATCCGCCGGGCTCCCATCCTGCGCAGCGGTGCCACCTACGGCGTCGTGCTGCGGTATCTGGACGAGCTGGAGCAGGTCCTCCGCGCCCCCGCAGTCCCCCGGACTCTGCCCGTTCCGCACCCCTTCCGACGGGTTTGGAATGAGGCTGGATGTGAGAGGAGGATCTGAGATGAAGCAACTATACCGCGTTTTTCCCGCCCTCGCCCCCGACTATGCCGGTGTCTCATCCCTCCTCTTTGAGGAAGAGGCCCTCACGGTCTTTGTGGACCCCCATGGCTG
>CALWWS010000221.1 GCA_944385305.1 uncultured Oscillospiraceae bacterium
CGTCTCCACCCTGGAGGGCTGGGGCGCCAAGATCAAGTCCGAGTCAGACGGCAAGACCATCACGGTGGCCATGGCCTCCCACCCCTCTACCGAGGCCTTCCAGGACATGGTGGACGACTTTACCGCCCTCACCGGCATTGACGTGGTGTGGGATGTGGTGGAGGAGACCAACCTGAAGAGCAAACAGCTGCTGGACGTCCAGGGCAGCGGCACCTACGACGTGCTCATGGTGGACGCCTTCTGGATGGCGGAGTACGCCTCCAAGGGCCTGCTGGTGCCTCTGGCGGACAACCTGGCCGACGAGACCCTCACCCCCGCCTGGTTTGACTACGAGGACATCATGCCCGCCTACCGGGACGGTATCTCCAGCGCCAACGGCGTGATCTACGCCATCCCCTCCTCCGGCGAGACCCGCTTTATCGCCTACCGCACCGACCTGTTCGAGAAGTACGACAAGCAGCCCCCCGAGACCATGGACGAGTTTTTGGAGCTGGCCCAGTTCTTCAACGACTGTGAGGACGTGGAGTACGGCGTGTCCATGCGGGCCCAGCGGGGCATCCACTTCGCCTCCGGCTGGATGAGCCTGATGTACAACTTCGGCGGCGGCTTCCTGGATCAGACCACCCTGGACAGCGACAACGTGGTGGTCACCTGCACCACCCCCGAGACCGTTGAGTCCCTCCAGTACTTCGTGGATCTGATGAAGTGCGCGCCCCCCGACGTGAGCACCTACACCCATGAGGAGGCCCTGGGCGCCTTCATCTCCGGCAAGACCGCCATGTGGCTGGACGCCACCGCTCTGGCCGACCAGATCACCGACCCGGAGAGCTCCGTGGTGGCCGACAACGTGGCCTTTGTGGCCACTCCCACCGGTCCTGCCGGCGACGGCGCCGCCCTGGCCGGCTGGAGCCTGGGTATCTCCACCGCCAGCAAGAACAGCGCCGAGGCCTGGGCCTTCATCGTGTACATGGCCTCCAAGGAAAATTCCCTGACCTATGTGGGCAACGGCGGCGGCGCCACCCGCGCCTCTGTGTTTGAAAACGCCGAGCTGGCGGAGGCTCACCCCTCCTATCCCGCTCAGCTGGTGGCCCTGGAGGCGGCCAACGGCCTGGTGGAGAAGGGCCTGTCCTGGATCCCCCAGCATGAGCAGAGCAACGCTATCCTGGAGATCGCCGGCAACAACGGCTGCGCCGCTCTGGTGGGCGACATGACCGTTGAGGAAGCCTGTCAGACCATGCAGACGCAGATTGAGGATCTGCTGGCATCTTCCTGATTTCCGGCAACGATTAATTCCGCGCAGGGGAGATGCGCAGCCTTCCGCTGTGCCTCTCCCCTGCGCTCTTTGATTGGGAGGAAGCCCGTATGCGTGAAAAATCCCCCAGACTGCCCGGCGGACACGGGCGGGGCTGGCTGTCCGATTACCTGCGCCGCAACCAGCACGTCAAGTTCATCGCCCCGGCGGTGGCGGTGCTGTTTATTCTGTCCATTATCCCCACCATCTTCCTGCTGCTTATCAGCCTGACCAACTACCAGCTGGGCTGGGACTTCTCCCGGGCGGAGTTTGTGGGGCTGGCCAACTACATCCGCCTGCTCACCGGCGGCGACGCCGACTTCTGGCACGCGGTGTTCATCAGCCTGGCCTTCATGGTCATCGCCACCGCCCTGGAGATGGTGCTGGGCTTTATCGTGGCCCTGCTGCTCAACAAGTACGAATTCAAGGCCAAGGCCGTTATTATCGGCATTATGATCATCCCCCTGGCCATGACCCCCTCCATCGCCGGCCAGATGTGGAAGCTGATGTTCAACTCCGAGTACGGCCTGCTCAACTATATCCTGCGGGGGCTGTTTGACGTGAGCGTGGTCTGGCTGTCCAAGGATTTGGCCTTCTGGTCCATCCTCATTGTGGACATCTGGCAGTTCACCCCCTTTGTGGCCCTCATTATGTACGCCGGCCTGCGCTCGGTGCCCGCCGAGCCCTACGAGTCGGCCATGGTGGACGGGGCGGGGCCTGCCCGCATCCTGTTCTCCATCACCATCCCCATGATGAAAAAGCTCATCTTCCTGGCCCTGCTGCTGCGGGCGGTGGACGCCCTGAAGCTCTTTGACACCGCCTATGTGCTCACCCAGGGCGGCCCGGGCAACGCCACCGAATTTTTGAGCCTGCACGTCTACCGCCTGGTCAACGCCCAGAACGGCCTCATCGGACGGGGCGCGGCGGTGGCGGTGATCCTGCTGGCGGTGGTCACCGTGGTCAGCCGGGTGCTGCTCTACTTACAGAGGAGGGGTGAGGATGCATAGCAAGAGACAGGCCAAGCGGGCGGCGGGCAAGACCGGCGTGCTGATTTTGCTCATTGTGTTCGCCATTGTGGAGATCTTCCCCTTCCTGTGGATGCTCTCGGTGAGCTTCCGCACCCGGGTGGGCATCTACGACCCGGGCAACCTCTTCGGCAACCTGACCCTGGGCAACTACCAGGAGATTTTTGACAGCGGCATTCTCAAGCTGTTTCTCAACAGCTTTATCGTGGCCATCTTCAGCACCCTCATCTCCCTGGTGCTGGGTACTCTGGCCGCCTACGGCTTCGCCCGCTTCAACTGGAAAAAGCGGGAGTCCCGGGCCTTCTGGGTGCTCAGCCAGCGCTTTCTGCCCGCCATGGCGGTGATCATTCCCTACTACCTCATGGGCGCCGTGGCCGGGCTGCTGGATACCCGTATTTGGCTGATTATCTGCTACATCGGCTTCAACCTGCCCTTCGCCACCTGGATGATGCGCGGCTTTATCGAGGACGTGCCCCGGGAGCTGGAGGAGTCGGCCATGGTGGATGGGTGCAGCCGCCTGGCGGCCCTGCGCAAGGTCATCTTCCCCCTGGTGCTCCCCGGCATGGTGGCCACCGCCATCTTCTGCGTGATCAACTGCTGGAACGAGTTTGTCTTTGCCAACTTCCTCACCACCATCTCCGCCAAGACGGTGCCCGTGTCCGTGATGACCTACCTCACCGTGGCGGGAGTCAAGTGGGGCGAGATGGCGGCCACCGGTATCCTGGCGGTGCTCCCCGTGATGATTTTCGCCATCGCCGTGCAGAAGTACATGATCCGCGGCCTGACCTTCGGTTCGGTGAAGGGCTGACCGGGACAGGAAAGAAAGGAGGAATGTTATGTCAACCAAGTCTCTGAAAATGGCCATTGTAGGCGCGGGCATCTGGGGGGAGAACCACGCCAAGATCTACAACAGCCACCCCTTTGCCGACACGGTTGCCATCTGCGACATGAACCGCCCCAAGGCCGAGCAGATCGCCCAGCGGGTGGGCATCCCTCAGGTGTACGACGACTATGAGAAGATGTTTGCCCAGTGCGGCTGCGACGCGGTGGCCATCGTCACCCCCGACTTCGCCCACGGCGACGTGGCGGTGGCGGCGGCCAGGGCGGGCAAGCACATTCTGATTGAAAAGCCCCTGGCCACCACCCGGGAGGACGTGTTCAACATTGTCCGGGCGGTGGAGGAGAACGGGGTGCGGGCCATGGTGGATCTCCACAACCGCTGGTCGCCCCCCTTCAACAGCGCCTACCAGGCGGTGCAGTCCGGCCAGCTGGGGCAGGTGTACAGCGGCTACTTCCGCCTCAACGACGTGAAGTGGGTGGCCACCGACATGCTCTCCTGGGCGGCCAAGTCCTCCATCCTCTGGTTTTTGGGCAGCCACAGCATCGACACCCTGAGCTGGATGATGGGCTCCAAGGTCACCCGGGTGTACAGCGTCAGCCGGGCGGGGGTGCTCCAGGGCATGGGGGTGGACACGGTGGACGAGTACCTCACCACCCTGGAGTTTGAAAACGGCTGCGTGGCCCAGATGGAAAACGGCTGGATCACCCCCAACGCCAACCCCTGCGTCAACGACATCAAGTGCAACATCCTGGGCACCAAGGGCATGATCGCCATTGACGCCTCCAACCACAACATGATCCAGATGTACACCGACGACAAGGTCACCGTACCTGACGTGATTGTGCAGGACTCCATCTTCGGCAACCCCAAGGGCTTCGCCTTTGAGAGCATCCGGGGCTTTGTGGACTGCGTGCTCTCGGGGCAGGAGTTCCCCGTCACCCTCTACGACGCCGCCCGGGCCAGCCTGGCCCTGCTGGCGGTGATGGAGTCGGCCAAAACCCGCCAGCCCGTGCTGGTGGACTACGGCGACCTGCCCGTGTAAAACAGATCCTCCCCGCCGGCCGGAATGTGAAATTCCGGCCGGCGCTTTTTTTGACCTGACCGCCTGCGGGTTGACAGGAGCTGTGAGACGGGCATAGAATAGAAAAAATACTGTGCGCGGCAGAGCGGCCGCGCAGTTGAGAGGAGGGCGCCGGGATGCAGGCGCTGGAGATTGCCCCCATCGTCCGCCGCTGCCTGGCGGGGGAGGAGCAGGCCCGGGAGGAGCTGGTCCTGGCCGCCCAGGGCCGGGTGTACTACCACTGCAAAAAGATGCTGGGCAACGAGCAGGACGCCCTGGACGCCGCCCAGGAGGTACTCATCGCCATGCTCACCCGGCTGGACAGCCTGCGCCAGCCGGAGGCCTTCTGGGGCTGGCTGTCCACCATGACGGCCAACCACTGCCGCAATGTGCTCGCCCGGGGCAGACGGGAGGCCCAGATCCCCCAGGACGAGGAGGGCAACAGCCTGCTGGACGCCTTTGAGACCCTGGACGAGCAGACGGTGCCCGATAAGGCCCTGGACAACGACGAGACCAGGCGGATGATTGTGGAGCTGGTGGAGGCCCTGCCCGCCCCCCAGCGGCAGTGCGTGCTGCTCTTCTACTACCAGGAGATGAGCGTGAAGGACATTGCCGCCGCCCTGGAGACCTCGGAGGGCACGGTGAAAAGCCGCCTGAACTACGCGCGGCGGGCCATCAAGCAGGGGGTGGAGAAGTACGCCGCCCAGGGCGTCAAGCTCTACGGCCTGTCTCCCCTGCCCTTCCTGCTCTATTTCCTGCAGAAGGACGCCGCCCTGGGCGGCCTGGACCAGGCCGCCCGGGCCGCGGTTACCCAGGCGGTGCTGGCCGGGGCGGGAAGCGCCGCCGGGGCCGCCGGAGCCGGAGCTGCCGCCGCCGCGGCCGCCCAGAGTGCCGCAGGCGGGGCCGCGGGCGGAGGGGCCGCCGGGAGCGCCGCGGCGGGGAGCACCGCCGCCCACACCCTGGGGGGCCTGCTGGCCCACAAGGGCGTGCTGGCCCTGTCGGGGCTGATTGTGGCCGGGGCGGTTACCGGCGGCGTGGTCTACCACAACACCCGCCCCCTCCCCACTCCCAGCCTCACCCCGCCCCCGGCGGTGGAGGTGGTTTTGCCCTCCCTCACCCCCACGCCCATCCCCACGCCTACTCCCACGCCCACTCCCACCCCGGAGCCGGCGGAGGAGCCGGAGCCAGAGCCTGTGGTGGAGGAGCCGGAGCCTGTTGAGGAGCCGGAACCCGCTGTGGAGCCTGAGCCGGAGCCTGTTGAGGAGCCCGAGCCCCAGCCGGTCTCTACCCCCCGGGTGGAGCTGCGTTTTACCGATTACTCCGGCGGGTACGGGGCCAGCGTGGGCTTCCCCTGGAGCAGCCTGGGCGGGGCGGAGACCCCTATGAGCCAGATTGTGTATACCTCCACCAATCCAGCGGTGGCCGACGTGAACGCCAACGGGGGCATCGCCCTGCTCTCCCCCGGCACGGCGGAGATTGTGGCCACCCTCCCGGCGGACAACAACTACCAGGTGCGCGTCCCCGTCACGGGGGAAGATCACTTCAGCTGGGAGTACCGGTGGGCGAAGGGCCCCCTTACCATTTCAGCGGGCAGCCAGGACTTTGACTATCTGGAGATGTACGGGCTGGGCAGGGACACCTCCATCACGGCCATCGACTG
>CALWWS010000222.1 GCA_944385305.1 uncultured Oscillospiraceae bacterium
CCACGCCGGCCAGCAGCTCCATGCCCCGGCTGTAGGCGGTCTGCCGGTCCATGCCCAGCAGCTCTACCGGGGCCAGCATGATGTTTTCAATGACCGTAAGGTGGGAAAACAGGTTGAAGGACTGGAATACCATGCCCATACGGCGGCGGAGGGCGTGGAGCTGCTGGGGCTTAGCCCCGGTGAGGGACTGGCCCAGCACGGAAATTTCTCCCGCTGTGGGCTCCTCCAGCCGGTTGAGGCAGCGCAGCAGGGTGCTCTTGCCGGTGCCGGAGGGTCCGATGATGGAGATTACATCCCCCCGGCAGATCTGGGTATTTACGTCCTGGAGGGGCGTTACGTTGGGGTAGGCCTTTTTCAGGTGGGAGACGGTAATTACCGGCTCTCCGGCGGTTCCCATGGCCTGCTGCCGGGCGTCCGCCAGGACGGCCTTCTCCCGATCCACTCCCTTGAGCCTTCTGGGCCGCCGCTTGGGGTCGATGCGCCCCTCGGCCAGTGCCAGCAGGCCAGTGAGGCCCCAGGCCAGCAGGAAGTAAATGGCTGCCGTCACGATCAGGGGGAAGAAGGCCTCAAAGGTGCGGCTGCGGATGAGGTCGGTGGCCTTGGTCAGATCCTCCACCGCGATGTAGCCCACCACCGAGGTCATCTTGACCATAGAGATAAGCTCACCCTTGTATACCGGCAGGATGTGCCGGGCTGCCTGGGGGGCGATGACCTTGCTAAAAGTCTTCACCGGCCCGAAGCCCAGGGCGGCGGCGGCCTCCCACTGGCCCCTGTCCACCGCGTCAATGCCGGTGCGGATCATCTCGGAGACATACACTCCGAAGTTGATGGAAAAGGCCACAATGGCGATAACCACCCCGCTGAGGATGGTGCTGGCAAAGACGATGTAATAGAGCACCATCAGCAGTACCAGGGTGGGGATGCCCTGAACCAGCCGGATGAAGGCGGCGGCCACAGTTGAGGCAACCCTGCTGCGGCTGCGGCGCACCAGGCACAGGCCAAAGCCCAGCGCCGAACCGATCAGGGCGGCGCACAGGGAGATGACCACCGTCACTCCCAGGCCGGAGAGGATCATCTGCCACCGGTTTTCCTGCACGAAGGTCTTTTGGAAGCTCTCGGCCAGTCCGGCCCAGAAGCCCGGGCTGTCGGCCTGCGCAGTGACGGCGCCCACGTCCTCCGCCCGAACCACCAGCACCACGCCGCTGGTGTAGTGCGCACTGGCAAAGTCCACGCTCTGCTTGCGCTCATCGGTAATGCTGATGGAGCCGGAGACAATGTCCGCCCGGCCGCTGACCAGCATGGGCATCAGGGCATTGAAATTGGCCTGTGTGATCTCCAGCTCCATGCCCAGCTCCTTTGCAATGAGAGCCACCAGCTCCACCTCGTAGCCCAGGGACTCTCCGCCCTCTCCCACATAGCTCATGGGCTCCAGGGAGGGGTCATGGACATAGCGCAGCTTGCCGTTGGGGGCGTCATACTCCCCCACGTCAATGGTTTTGCTGCTCTCGTCGGCTCCCAGCCATTTCTCCTCCAGGGCGTCCAGGGTGCCGTCGGCGGCAAACTCCTCAATAACGGCGCTGACCTGGGCGGTGAGGGGGCTGCCCTTGGGCAGCGCCAGGCCGTAGCTGTCGGGCGCAATGCTCTCGGAGAAAACGGCCAGGCCCGACTGTCTGGCCACAGCCAGCCGGGCCAGAGGCAGGTCGGTGAGCGCACCGTCTATATACCCGTTTTGCAGAGCCAGCAGCTGGGAAGACATGTCATCATAGTATTGAATGCTAATGTCGGGAATGGTATCCTGGGCCAGCTGGTCCTGGTAGGTGCCCGTCAGAGCGCCCAGGGTTGTGCCCTCAAAGTCGGCCAGCGTCTCAAACCGGGCTGTTCCTCCGGCCTTGTCGGCCACCACGACCACGATGCCGCCGGAATAGTCGGGCTGGGAAAAGTACACCTGCTCCGCCCGCTCCTCGGTAACGGTGAAGCCCGCGGCTCCCAGGTCGTATTTTCCCGCCTCAATGCCGGCGATGAAGGAGGTGAGCTCCACGTTGTGGAGATTGAGTCCATAGCCGTAGGCCTTGCAGAAGCGGACCACAATGTCCACATCGTAGCCAACGGTCTTGTTGTCCTTTATATAGGCAAAGGGGGCGCTGCTGGCCTTGGCGGCAAATTCCAGAGTGCCGTTGGGGGCGGGCAGAGTGGTCCAGTCCTCCACCACCTGGAGGCTCTCATCGGTGCCAAACCAGATTGCCTCAATCTCCGCCAGGGTGCCGTCGGCCTGGATCTGTGCCAGAAATTCATTCATCTGATCCCGGAGCAGGGCGCCCTTCTCCGTCTTGGGAAAGGCGAAGGCGTAGCCGTCCTCCGTCAGGTACTCCTCCAGGTAGGTCACACCCGGGTTCTCGGCGCACAGCACCCGGGCCATAGGTTCGTCCATGAGAAAGGCGGCGACTTTGCCCTGTTCCACTGCCAGGGCCATATCGGCGTAGGAGGAGTAGTACTCCTTTTTCGCGTCGTTTATGTAGGTGTCGGTATGCTGATCAAAGGTAGAGCCGGTCATGACCCCTATGGTCTGGCCGTCCAGCTGCCGGATGTGGGTAATGGCGGTCTCCTCCTCAGCCTGGGAGGCGCAGCCTGCCAGCATGACGGCCAGCAGAACCGCCAGAAGGGCCGGCAGCACACGGAATATGCGGTGTGGTTTCATCCAGCTCACCCCTTTTCCAATCGCTCCCGATCCAGCATCCCCAGTTTGTTGGCCGAGAGCATCAGCTCCGACTGCAGGCAGGAGATGCCGCAGGAGGTCATAAAGAAATCCAGAATTACGTTGCCCGCCACCGCCAGGCCCACGGCCTCTGCCGGAATGCCCAGCTGGGTGAGCAGCACAGTGTAGCAGGTCAGACTGCCCCCGGGGATGGGCGGGGCGGCAATGGCCAGCAGTCCCGACGTGAGCACGCCGGTGACCACCCACGAGGCGGACATGGATACTCCGTAAAATTCCGCCAGCCCAAGGGCCAGCATAAAAAAGCCCACTGCGGCGCCGGGCTTGAAGATCACCTGCCCCAGAGGGACGGCAAACTGGGTAATGCGCCCGGAAATACCCAGACGGCGCTCACAGGTTTCCAGATTGGTGGACAGGGCGGCGGAGGAGGAGGCGGTGGACAGGGCGATGAGATAGGTGGGCAGCAGCTTGCGCAGCACCATGGGGAAGGACACCTTCAGCCGCAGACAGGCCCACAGGGCATAGAGCAGGGGCCAAAGCAGGCAGGCGGAAACCCCCAGCAGCAGGCCCTTCACTACGCCGCCCAGGTTGCCGATGGCGTTGGACAGCATCAGGGAGAGCAGGCTGACAAAGACAAAGAGGGGGATATACCGGCTTACCACCTCCATCATAAACTGCACTGCCGTATTTACCTGGTTCAGAAGGGCCCGCAGGGCGGAGGATTTTTCCCCCAGCACCAGCAGCGTCAACCCCAGGCAAATGGCCATAAAAATAATCTGCAGGGAGTTGCCCTCCAGAAAAGGGGTGACAATATTTCCCGGAATGATCTCCAGAAGCATGCTGTAAATCTGGGCGGCGGCGTTTTCGCCCATGGATGTGGCCCCGCTCCCCGACTGGAAGAACCACACCAGGCAGACCGCCGTCACAGAGGTCAGCAGGAAGACGCCGCCCAGAAAGCGCAGGAGCACCGTTTTACCAATGCGTCCCAGCATATGTACGTCCCCGATGTTCACAATGCCCCAGCACACGCTGAGAAAAATCATGGGGCTGGCCAGGGCCTGTAAAATGCCCATCAGGGCGGTGAACAGCGGATTGACAACGCCGGCCGCCGCCTCTCCCACCGGGGCGGGCAGGGCCAGCAGCACCGCACCCGCCGCCGCCGCGCCCAAAATGGCCAGCAGCAGCTGGAGCAGCGGACTGAGTTTCTGGGGCTTGGAGGGATAGAGGGCTATGCGGTTAACCCCGTCCTGATAGGAGTACACCGGGGACAGTCCCGCCTGAGCCAGAAGGTTGGAGCACAGCATCCGGCCGGCCTGGTCGGCAGCCGTTTCGTCAGGGTCGATCCGCCCGCCGGGGGCGGTAATCTCCAGGTACATCCGTCCAAAGCGGGTGCCGCAGCGGAAGGTACACACCGTCTCCTTCCCAAGCCTGGCCTGCCACAGTCCCAGGATTTCCTCCGTAGCCAGCCGCAGGCGGATTACGTCCTTCCGGTCTGTTGCCGCCTGCTCCAGCGCCTGAGCCAACAGGGCGGAAAGCTGATCAATCCCTGCTTCGTCCAGCCTTACATTTTCCCGCTTTCTTTGCAGTGTGATCTTTCTTTTTTTCATGGGTATAAACTTCTTCCTTACTTGAGAATTTTCCCGTTCCGGAGCGCAGGGCTGTGTATCCGGCCGGGCCGAAAAGTTCCTCTTATAAACAGAGAAACCAGTGTCGTTGTCTTGTTGCTTGCCTTTTATTTTAAGAATCATTCCGCTATTTTGAACCGTCTGCAAAAAATCTGCACCTTTTTGCACAGGATTTGTAGCTTTGCAAAGGGGGCGCAAGTGAAAATCCGTCACTTGCGCCCCCTTTTAATAAAAAATAACCACACCTGGCGGTGTGGTTATTTCAGCTTATTACGCGTGATAGCACCCGCCGCCGATAAACTCCCGCATCAGAGAGGTGGCGGGGACGTTGTCGGTGGGCAGGGGCAGGAAATAACTCAAAAATTTCAAAAGCCGCTTGGCCTCCGGGTACTCCGGGCAGTCCTTTGGAACATTGAACAGCAGGGGCTCGATATAGGGCTTGAGCAGGGCAAACTCGTAGATCAGCGCGGAGTTGAACACCACATCCGCGCTGTCCTGGAAGGGAAAGATATTCGCCTCCTCCCCCCGACGCACCGAGGGCCACATCTGGATGGTGGCCCTGGCGCTGTATCCCCGGGTTCTGGCGTCCCGCTCAATCCGGCGCAGCAGCCGCGCGTCCGTGGTGGGAATGCGGTTGTGGTCATCTACATTCAGCGTGGTCAGGCAGCTGATGTAGATCTTAAACTTGCTCTGGGCGGGCAGAGAGTGGGAAAAGTCGTCGTTCAGGCAGTGGATTCCCTCGATAACCAAAACATCCCGCGGCCCAAGCGTCAAGGTGTCTCCATTGTATTCCCGCATCCCCTTTTTAAAGTTGAACTGGGGCAGCTCCACCGTCTCGCCGCGGAGCAGCCTGGACATATCCAGGTTAAACTGCTCCACATCCATGGCTTTCAGGCTCTCAAAGTCGTACTGACCGTTCTCGTCCCGGGGTGTGTCGTCCCGGTTAAGGAAGTAGTTGTCGGTGGCGATGGCGTGGGGATGCAGGCCGCAGGCCATCAGCTGGGTGGACAGCCGGTGGGAAAAGGTGGTCTTTCCCGAGGAGGAGGGGCCGGCGATCATAATAAAGCGCACGTCCTTGCGCTGGGCGATGCTCTCTGCGATGTCGCCGATATTTTTCTCCATCATGGCCTCATGGGCCAAAATAATCTGTGTGGCGTTCCCCTGACAGATGGCCTCGTTCAGATCGGCCACATTGGAGATGTGCAGCGCCGCCGAGCGCCGCTCGCTGTTATACAGCGCCTGAAATACCTTAAGAGAGGGCTGGAATGGGGCCAGCTGCTCCGGGACGGCTGGGTCGGGCAGGCGAAGAATAAGGCCGCGGTCAAATAACTCCAGATGAAAGTATTTGACGTATCTGGTGTTGGAGACCATGTAGCCGTAAAAATAGTCGCAGAAATCCTCCAGCGTGTAATAATTGACCCGGGAGGCAATCCGGCAGCTGAGCAGCTTTGCCTTGTCATAGAGCTTTCTCTGCTGAAACATGGCGATGGCGTCCTCTGTGGGAATGGAGTGCTTTTGTATGGGGAGCGCCCGAACCACAAGTTCCCGCATGCGGGCCTCTACCCGCTCCAGCAGCCGGCCGTCCAGCTCAAAGGAGCCTCTGGCGGTGATAAACAGAGAGTGGCTGAGGGAGTATTCCACGCAGATGCGTGCAATCTGTTCGCTCCCCACCACATCATAAAATGCTTTGAGCATCAAGAAGATAACGCTGCGCTCATAGGCGTGCATACCGGGCTTGTCCTGGATGGTGATCATCTTCAGGGTGCAGTCCCGATCCAGCTGCTTTCCCAGTTCACACAGCTTTCCATCCCGCTCCACCAGGAGAATATCATGGGGATAGGAGGGCTGGAAATCCTCCGCAATGGCCTGATAGGGTGTCCCGGCGGGATATTGGCGGCGGGCAGTGCCCACAGTTACCGTATACACGCGCTCCATAGACGGTCCTCCTCTCGGATGCAGGGCGCCGGTGCGGCGCAGATTACCTATAGTATAGCATAAAGTATTCGAAAAAGAAACGACTTCCCGGTCGGTTCCGCCGGCATCGCCGGGGCCGGGAGCCGGCGGGGAAATAAAAAATGCCCCGGAGGAAAGGCTGTCCTTCCCTCCGGGGAGCTCTGCGGCGGATGTGCCGCAGAAAAAGAGGCTATATCTCCCGGTATTCGCAAATTCCCCGGACGTAAGTGGCCCGTACCCGCAGATCCCTGTCCAGCAGGATGAAGTCGGCCTTGCAGCCGGGGGCAATACGCCCTAAATCCGTCCTGCCGATAACCTGGGCTGGGATTCGGGTGCCCATACCAAGGGCGTCGGCCAGAGGAAGCCCCACCTTCTGCACCAGATTGCGAAGGCCCTGATCCATGGTCAGGGTGCTGCCCGCCAGGCTGTCGCCCTTTTTCGCAATGCCGTTATGTACGGTAACATCAGACCCGCCCAAATTGTACACGCCGTCCGGCATACCTGCGGCCTCCAGGGAGTCGGTGCAGTAGTAGCACCCCTGGGGGCCCTTTGCGCGGTGAATAAGCCGGATGAGGATGGGATCGATATGGATCAGATCCGCGATAAACTCAGCCCGGATGGCGTCCTGGGTCAGGGTCACGCCCAGTACGCCCGGCTTGCGGTGATGCAGGGGCTCCATGCCGTTGCAGGTGTGGGTGGAGCTGTTGACGCCCAGCTCAATCGACCGGGCACACTCCTCCGCCGTGGCAGCGGAGTGGCCGATGGAGACAGTCACGCCCCGGGACTTGAGGTAGGACACCAGCTCCATGCCCCCTTTCCGCTCAGGGGCCAGAGTGACCCGAACCACTTCATCCTCATAGCCGGCGGTCAGAGCCTGGTAGTGGGAGAGCTCCGGGTCCCGGAGCTTGTCGGCGTCGTGGGCGCCCCGTACAGGCTCGGCCAGGTAGGGACCCTCCAGATAGGCCCCCAGCACGCGGGCGCCCCGCTCCAGGGCCATGGCGGCCCGGATATCCGCCAGATAGGCGCGGATAGGGCCGTCCGTCTGGGTCACGGAGGCGGGACAAAAGGCGGTGACGCCGTACTGCACCTGGGTGGCCGCCATTTTTGCATTCTCGCCGGGGCGCATGCTGTCCAGCCCCAGCTGGCCGTGCATATGGATGTCCACAAAACCCGGACACAGAAGAAGACCATCCATGTCTGCGCCTGTGTTCCTGTTATCCAGGGCGGTAATGACCTCCCCGTCAAAGCTCACCGAGGTCTCCTGGCGAAATGCAGTGCCGTCAAAAATGCGGACGTTACAAATTGTATTCATCTGCGTCTTCCTCCATTTTTGTACTAAATAACAGATCGGGCTGTTCCTCCCGAATGAGGATCTCGGGCTCGGTGGTGCTGATAGAGCGCTGAAGCAGCTTTTTATACCGCAGGGGGGTATAGCCGGTAGCCGCCTTAAAGACCTTGACAAAGTAGTTGCTGTCGCCGATTCCCACCATCTCCGCAATTCGCCCGATGGGCAGATCCCGTCCGCTGGCCATAAGACCCTTGGCCGCGTCAATGCGCTGTTGGCGGATGAGCTGGTGCACCGTACAGGAAAAGCTGCGTCTGGCGGTTTCGCACAGCTTAGTCTTGCCGATACCCAGTTCGGTGGAGATGAGATTCAGCGTCAGGGGACGGGCATAGTTTTTCTTGATATAGCTGGACAGCAGCTGGGCTTCGCCGGGCTCGCTCTGCTTGACGTACTCGTGCAGCCAGATGTAGGAGGCACAGGCGGAGAGCACGTCTGCATAGGCCCACAGCGTTTTTTGATCCAGCTGATCCAATTGATAAAAGGCCTGCTTCAGTGCGGGGAGATCGGAGTGCCACTGGCACTGCAGCTCAATCCGCGCCCACTGCTCTTCCAAAGAGGAGTCGTCCAGAATCTGGCCGTACATCAGGTAGGCCAGCAGGTTCCCCTCTTCCATCACGGGAATGGCCGCCTCCACAAGCCCGGCGTGACACCGGTAGAGATATGCCCTGCCCTGCTGACGGGCGCGAAGCAGTGCCTGGGTGTCACACTCCAGACATTTTTTATAGCCGTAGGGCGTATTTTGGATAAGCTGACAAAAAGCACAGGCCGTGTTGCTGCTGATGACGTTGTTGAAATCGCTTCCTTTTAACGTGATCTTTCGCCCCATAATAAGATAGAGGCTGTTGAGCAGCCTGGCCAGCTTTTTGAGATCATAAATAGCGTCCATGGTGCTTTCTTCACCTCCTGCCGCCATTTGATTTCAGTATATTCTCTCGTGTGGGGAAGTCAATTAAACAGAAAAAAATTGCACAAAATACGGTCGATATTTCTAAAAGCGTGAACGATTGAGCGTTGAGAAACAGGAAAAAACTCCCCTATAATATACATATACAACAAAAAATGAGTCGTGGGGTGGGGCTGTTATGTATGCAATATCCATAGACTCCGGTGGAACCAAGGTTGTCGGCGCGGTCGTAGATGAAAAGGGAAAAATTTTGACCAAGGCCCGACATGAAATTCCCGTGCGAAACGGCGATTACCTGATTGATGTATTTAGGGACATAATCAATCGCTATAGCAGTGATTACCCCATTGATGTTGTGAGCATCGGCGGAAACGGACGCATTGACCCGGTGCGCGGCATTATCTTAAACTGTGGAGTCTATCAGAATTGGCAGGGGAGGCACCTGCGGGAGGAGCTGCAGCAGACCTGCCGGCTGCCGGTGAGCGTGAACAACGACTGCTACTGCGCCATCAAGGGGGAGCTGTGGCAGGGAGCGGCCAGGGAATACTCCGTGGTGGTAGGTATTATTATCGGTACCGGACTTGGCGGCGCCATGGCCGATCACGGGCGGTTCTGGCACGGGGCTCGGTTTGGGGCGGGCGAGATTGGCCATATGATTCTCCGTCCCGACGGCCTGCCCTGCTACTGCGGACAAAAGGGATGTGTGGAGCGCTATGTCAGCGGTACAGCCCTTTGGAATGCCTATAACCGGGCGGTAGGAGAGGAGCAGTTGAGCTCCGGGTATGAATTTTTTGAGCGCTACAATGGGGGAGACGCCACGGCCCGGCAGGTGCTCAGCACATTTCTGGATGATCTGAGCGTTGTGATGGCCAATATCTCCAATCTTTGCGACCCGGACGCGATTCTCATCGGCGGGGGCATCTCGGAAACCAAAGAGGTGTGGGCCCAGGAGCTGGAGAACCGCTACCGCCATCAGGTGGGAGACTGCATGCAGAAGACGAAAATCGTGTATGCCTCCATGGGCAATGACGCGGCACTGCTGGGGGCGGCAAAGTTCGGTTTTGAGCTGCTGGAACACCTATCATCGGAGGAGGGGCAGAAATGAGCCTGATCTATAACGAAATCAAAGACCAGTACACGGCAATGGAGAAGTGTGCAGCCTATCTGGAGCAGCAGTTTCCCGCCGTTGAGGCGCTGATACATAAAAGCGATCCCAGCATGGTGATTTTTATGGGCTGCGGCTCCAGCTTTTCCCTGGCCAAGTCCATGGCGGATACGGTGAATATGCGCACCAAGGCCCATGCCTATGCCCTGCCCGCCGGGGACGCGGCCCTGCATGCCGGGCGCTATGCCGGTATGGCCCAGGGGGCGCTGATTGTTCCGGTCTCCCGCTCGGGCAGCACGTCGGAGGTTATGTTTGCTCTCGACGCCCTGCACGCCGCGGGATGCAGCTTTACTGTGCTCAGCCTGTCCTGCGTCAAGGACTGCGCCCTCTCCAAGCAGAGCGATCTGTCTCTGGAGATGCCCTGGTGCTTTGACGAGAGCGTCTGCCAGACCAGAACGGTGAGCTGCCTGTACTACTCCGTCATGTATGTGCTGGCCAAGCTGATAGGGGACGAGGGGCTGCTGGATCAGCTCAGGCGCTTCCCCGATATGGGCCGGGCGTATATGGCCCGCTTTGAAAAGGACTGGGAGACCCTGGCAGGGAAGGACTGGGATCATGCGGTGGTGCTGGCCGATGGCGAGATCCACGGCATTGCCGAGGAGGGGGCCCTGGCCTTCAAGGAGGTATGCCAGCTGCCCAGCAACTGCTACCACGTGCTGGATGTGCGCCACGGACCCATGGTGCTCATCCGCAATAAGACTCTGGTTATTTCCGTCGTGGCGGGTGAGGAGCTGGAGCAGAACCTGGTGCGGGAGCTGGCGGGACACGGGGCCGTAATGGCCACCTGCTCCGATCTGCCCCTTCCCCTGGAGGGGACGGAGAACTTCCCGGTGGGAGAGCCGCTGGATCACATTGTGCGGGGGCTGGCCGTCATCGCGCTGTGTCAGCTGACAGCCTTCTACAAGTCCAAGGTTACCGGCACCGACCCGGATCACCCGGATGGGCTGGACGCCTGGATTAAGCTGTAAGGCCATGGGACACGTTTTGCTGGAGATCGCCCGGGCCAACCGGGCGGGGGAGGGCGCGGGAATCTACTCCTGCTGCAGCGCCAATGAGTATGTGCTGCGGGCCGCTCTGAAAAAGGCAAAGGCCTATCAGATTCCTGTGCTCATCGAGTCCACCGCCAACCAGGTGGATCAGTTCGGCGGCTACACCGGGATGACGCCGGAGGATTTTCACCGCTACGTGCTGGAGCTGGCCGATGAGCTGGAGGTGGCCCACAGCCAGGTTATTCTGGGGGGCGATCACCTGGGGCCCCTGACCTTTGCGGATAAGCCCGAGGCCGAGGCCATGCCCCTGGCCCGGGATCTGATCCAGGCGTATGTGCTGGCTGGTTTTACAAAGATACATATTGACACCAGCATGAAAGTGGGCGATGATGATCCCGCTGTCCGCCTGTCAGACGAGGTAATTGCCCGCCGGGGAGCGGAGCTGTGCGCGGCGGCGGAGGAGGCGTACCTCCAGCGAAAGGCAAGCTGTCCCCACGCGGCGGCGCCCGTATATGTGGTGGGCAGCGAGGTGCCCATACCCGGGGGCGCCCAGCAGGAGGAAGACGGCGTGGCTGTGACTGAGCCCGCCGATCTGGATCACACTCTGACGGCATTCCGGGAGGCCTTTTTGAGCAGAGGGCTTGCCGGCGCCTGGGAGCGGGTGATTGCTGTTGTGGTGCAGCCCGGCGTGGAGTTTGGGAGCGCCGAGGTATTTGACTATAACCGGGCTAAGGCGGCCAAAATTACCCAGGCCATCCGGAAGTATGACCGGCTGGTGCTGGAGGGCCATTCCACCGACTATCAGACCAGACAGGGCCTGCGGGAGATGGTGGAGGACGGTGTGGCTGTTCTGAAGGTGGGACCGGCCCTCACCTTTGCCGTACGGGAGGGGCTTTTCGCCCTGGAGAACATCGAGCGGGAGCTGCTGGGTGAGCACAGCTTCCAGCCCAGCCGCTTCCGGGCAGTTCTGGAGGAGGCTATGCTCCGGGATGACCGGAACTGGCGCAAGCACTATCACGGCAGTCAGGCCCATCAGAAGTACGAGCGGGCCTTCAGCCTGTCCGACCGGGCCCGGTACTATCTCACCGACATGCAGGTGCAGGATGCTGTCAGCCGTCTGATGGACAATCTGAACGCACACGCAATTCCCTATGCGCTGCTGAGCCAGTATCTGCCGCTCCAGGCCCAGCGGGTGCGCACTCTGGCGCTGGAAAACAAGCCTGCGGCCATCCTGGAGGATCACGTGGGCGATGTCATTGAGGACTATCTATTTGCAACCAATCCGGGAGAAGGGGGATGAGACTATCGTACTTGCGCAGACCTGAACGCAGACAGAACCGCTCAGAGATTGAAATTTAAGGAGGTACAGACATGAAACTGAAAAAAAGACTGCTCACCATTTCTCTTGCAGCAGCACTTGCCCTGACCCTGGTTGCCTGCGGTAATTCCAGCGATCAGACTCCGGGCAGCAGCACTCCCGGCTCGACCCAGCCTGCCGGCGACGGCGGCAGCGGGGAGCAGATTACCCTGACCATGGCCACCCAGCTCTACGTGGAGGCTCCCCATCGCGCGGTTATCGACCGGCTGGTGGAGGTCTACAACGAGAAGAATCCCAACGTGAAGATCGAGATCTCCGGCGCCGGCTATGCCGACTACTGGAACAACCTGACCACCGCCATCCTGGCCAACAACGAGACGGATATTATCCAGATCTATCCTGAGAACCTGGCCTCCTATCACACCCTGCGGGAGGGCGGCACCTTCCTGGATCTGACTGACCGCTTCAACGAGTCCGGCCTGGAGGGCAAGCTCACCGGTCAGGAGTTCTGTAATTATGACGGCAAGGTGCTGGGCCTGTCCAACTACTCCTGGGGCACCACCGCCATCTTCTACCGCAAGTCCATGCTGGCCGAAAAGGGCATTGATCCTGAGTCCATTCAGAACCAGGACGATTTCCTGGAGGCTTGCAAGGCTTTCAGCCAGGACGGCAATGTTGCTACCGGCGTGGTGTACGGCTCTCACGCCTTCTCCGTCAGCGAGTGGAACCGCCTGATTGCCCGGCCTGTGTCCGGCGGCCTGTACTTTAAGGATGACGGAAACGGCCCCTACACCGTGGACGATCTCAACTGCAACTCCCCCGAGAACGTCTGGGCCGCCCAGTGGTGGAATGACTTTATTGCCGTGGAGAAGTGCGGCAAGCTGGTGCCCGACAAGAAGGACTCCCGTGAGATGTTCTGGAACGGCGAGGTTCCCTTCTGCATGGACGGCCCCTGGTTCATCGGCATGTGCCAGGAGCATGACGCCGCCATGATGGACGACATCGGCATTATCCCCCAGTTTGACATTGTGTATGAGGGCCAGACCTATAAGCCCAATCCCACCAACTATCCCGAGCTGAGCCTGATCAGCAGCCGCTGCGAGCACCCCGACGAGGCGTGGGACTTCCTGGTGTGGATGACCAGCGACGAGGCCCAGCGGATTATCGCCGACTGCGGCCAGATTCCCGCCAGCATTGAGTATGCCTCCTCCCAGGAGTATAAGGATGCCTATCCTCTCTCCGCTCTGTTCTATGACTTTATGGCCAACGATTACACCGATCTGGTGGGCGATCCGGCCATTCCCGAGTACAATGAGCTCAGCCAGGTGATGATTGACGCGGCCGCCGAGATGTTCAGCGAGACCCCGGTGGACGTCAAGCCCATCCTTGACGCGGCAAGAGATCAGATGGCTGCCATTATGGGCGGCTGACACACGGCAGATCAGACACGGCGCCGGCGGTATTCGCCGCCGGCGCCGACGGTTTCAGGGAGTCAGAGCTTGACGGATCGGGCCTGGCTTGCGCTGTTGAAAGCTGGGGGGGTGCCAATGATGCGATTAAAAATGCGCCGCGAGACAAAGAGCGGCTACCTCTTTGTTTTGCCGCTGGTCATTATCCTGGCCATTTTTCTGGCCTACCCGATCATCAAGGCGGCAGTAATGAGCGTGCAGTACTGGGATATGATGAAGCCGTCCGACCAGGGCAATTACTTCGTAGG
>CALWWS010000223.1 GCA_944385305.1 uncultured Oscillospiraceae bacterium
GAGGCCATGACCCCGTTTTTCATCAGGGTCTTGACCACCTCGGCCCCCGTCTTCTTCATCCGGGAGGCCAGCTCGCCCACGGCGATCTCGTCGGGGATGAGCACCTTGAGGGGGTTCTTCTTGGCGATCTCCGCCTGGAGGCGGCGCATCTTCTCCTGCTCCTCCTGGCGGCGCTTGTTGCCCTGGAAGCCGCCCCGGCGCTGGTTGGCGTTGCGGCCCTGGAATTTCTGCTTACCCGCCTGCATCTGGTTGGTCCTGCCGGCGGCCAGCTTCTCCAGCTTCTCGTCGTACTTGGCCAGGTTCACGTCGCCGCCCCGGCGGGTGTCCACCACCTTCTTCTCAGGCACCCGGGTAGTGGGACGCTGGGGCGCCGGCTGGGGCGCGGAGGCGCTCTTCTCCCCGCCCTTCTGGCCCTGGGGGGCCTGGGGCGGCTGGGGCGCGGGCTTGGCGGGCTGCCCCTGCTGCTGGGCGGGCTTGGCCGGGGCGGGCTGCCCCTTGCCGCCACCCTCCCCCTTGGGGGCGGGCTGGGGAGCCGGCGCGGCGGGCTTGGGCTCCCGGTAGACCTCGGCGTAGATGCTCTCAATGCTCTCCACCTGGTTGTGCTGGGTGAGATACTCAAAGATCAGGGACAGCTCCCGGTCCTCCAGCACCTGCATGTGATTTTTCGGCGTGGTCGCGTACTTGGTCAGAATATCCGCAATCTCCTTGGAATTCTTGCCGAAGTCCTTGGCCACCTCGTGCACTCGATACTTGTTCAGCAAATAAGCCACCTCCAACTGGCTGGCTTGCGCCAATAGGAAAACGCGGCGGGCGCCGCTGCGCTTTCTTATTGGAACAAGCCGCTCCCTCTCCCACTGGTGTGGGGCCCGTGTGTGTTCACGGCTTCTTTTTGTGTATGGTGATGCGTCCCCGGGGCAGGACGCGCTTTTTCTCCTTTTCCTCCCGGGCGGGCTGGGCCTTGGCCGGGGGGGCGGGCGGCGGCGCCGCCCAGGGCTTTTTCTTCTTCTGCAAATTCTTCTCGTGGGCCCGCTGCTCCCGCTGGCGCTGCAGGGCGCGGCCCGCCTTCTCCTCCAGGGTCTGGGCGGTCTGGCCGTACCGCTGGGGATCGGCCGCCGCCAGCTTCCCCGCCAGGGCGCTGGCCAGGCCCACGTCGGTGAGGGCCAGCATGGCGCAGGAGGCACGGCCCACCGCGTATCCCAGCTCCCCCTTGGTGTAGGGAACCTGGACATGGGGGACGTTTCCCCCCTGGGCGAAGTGCTCCGCCCGGCGCACGGTGTTCTCCGCCGCGTCGGCGGCCACCAGGATCAGCCTGGCCTGGCGGGCCCGGGCGGCGGCGCCCACCGGCTCCTCCCCAATCTCCAGCCGCCCCGCCTTGCGGGCGATGCCCAACAGGTGCAGCGCGCTATCCATCTTCCCCCTCCTGCATCTGCGCCTCCAGCTGGTCGTACACCTGCTCAGGCAGAGGGGCGGAGAAGGCCCGCTCCAGCGCCCTGGACTTCCGGGCCCGCTTGAGGCACTGGGGGTCGGGGCACACATAGGCCCCCCGCCCCGGCTTCTTCCCCTTGAAGTCCAGGCTGACCTCCCCCTCGGGGGACTTGACTACCCGGATGAGCTCCTTTTTGGGCTTCATCTCCCGGCAGCCCACGCACTGGCGCAGCGGTATTTTCTTGGGCACGGCACACACCTGGCCTTTCTCTTACTCCGCAGTCTCGTCCCCGGTCTGCTCCTGGGTAAGCTGCACTTCCTCCTCCGGCTCCTCCTCGGCGGGGGCGGAGGCGGGCTTGATGTCGATCTTCCAGCCCGTCAGCTTGGCGGCCAGGCGGGCGTTCTGGCCCTCCTTGCCGATGGCCAGGGAGAGCTGGTCGTCGGGCACCACCACCCGGCAGGTCTTGCCCTCCTCCTTGATGTCCACGCTGATCACGTCGGCGGGGGAGAGGGCGGCGGCAATATACTGGGCGGGGTCGTCGGAGTACTTGATGATGTCCACCTTTTCCCCCTTGAGCTCCTCCACAATGTTGTTCACCCGCTGGCCCCGGGGACCCACGCAGGCGCCGATGGGGTCCACGTTCTCGTCGGCGGACCACACCGCCAGCTTGGTGCGGCTGCCCGCCTCCCGGGCGATGGACTTGACCTCCACAGTGCCGTCGTAGATCTCAGGCACCTCCAGCTCAAACAGGCGCTTGACCAGGCCGGGGTGGGTGCGGGAGATGAGCACCTGGGGCCCCTTGGTGGAGCGGCGCACCTCTACCACGTACACCTTCAGGCGCATGCCCTCCACATAGCTCTCCCCCCGCACCTGCTCGCCGGGGGCCAGGAAGGCCTCGGTGCTCTCGCTGCCCGAGCCGATGCGCAGGCTGGCCGCCCCGGAGCGGGGGTCAATGCGGGTGACCACGCCGGTGAGGATCTCGTGCTCCTTGGAGTTGAACTCATCGTATATCATGCCCCGCTCGGCCTCCCGCATGCCCTGGATGATCACCTGGCGGGCAGTCTGGGCGGCGATGCGGCCGAAGTCCCGGGTCTTGACCTCAATGCGCAGCACATCCCCCAGCTGGGCGCGGGGCAGCTTCTGGCGGGCCTCCTCCAGGCTCATCTCGGTGCAGGGGTTATCCACCACCTCCACCACGTCCTTGCGCACAAACATGCGCACCTCGCCCTTGGCCTCGTCGGCCTCCACCGTCACATTGTCCCCCGCGCCCTCGTGGTCCCGCTTGTAGGCCGAGACGAGAGCCTGGGTGATCTTCTCCAGCATATAGGCCTTGGGGATGCCCTTCTCCTTCTCAATGAGGTCAATGGCGGCGAAAAACTCCGGTCCGTCCAGCTCGTTGGACCGCTGCGCTTTTGTATTCTTCTTCGGCATAGCTACCAATCTCCTTTAAAACCTGACATACAGCCGTACCTGAGCCACGTCCTTCTTGGCAAAGGTCTTGGGACCCTCCGGGGTGTCCACCGTCACGTCCCCGTCCGCGTAGCCCGACAGAAGACCCACGCACTCCTTGGCGCCCTCCATGGCCCGGTAGAGGCGCACCTCCACCTCGCTGCCCATGAACTGGGCAAAGTGCTCCGCCTTCTTCAGGGGCCGATCCGCCCCGGCGGAGGAGACCTCCAGGGTGTAGCTGCCCTCGATGGGGTCGGCCTCGTCCAGCTTGTCGGACAGGGGGCGGGAGACCGCCTCGCAGTCGTCAATGCACACCCCGCCGGGCTTGTCGATATACACCCGCAGAAACCAGGTCCCCGCCTCCCGCACGTACTCCACATCCCACAATGTGCAGCCCTGGGCCGCCGCGATGGGCCCGGCCAGCTGGGCCACCAGTTGGGTCACCTTCGCCATGCTTTTTCCTCCGGCTCTCCAAATTTCTAAAATTTTACATGCCTGTTTTTTTCAATAAGAAAGAGCGGGGCGTCAACCCCACTCTCACCATACTGCCTCTTCTATCATGGGAATTATAGCACACAAAGTGCCCGGTTGCAAGGGTTTTGCGCGATTTTTTGCCCCCCTGGGCGGGACAGGCGGCCCCGGAGCTGCCCCGGGCCTGTATCAGTTGACATAACCGCCGATTTTGATACAATAGATCCCGACCAAATCATGGCATGGCAGGGGGATGGACGCATGGAGTACAGCAAGCTGGCCGCGCAGATTGTGGCCCAGGTCCGCCGGGCGGTGGTAGGCAAGGACGAGGTGGTGGCCAAGGTTCTGCTGGCCGTTCTGGCGGGGGGACACATCCTGCTGGAGGACATCCCCGGGGTGGGCAAGACCACCCTGGCCCTGGCCTTCTCCCGGGCGCTGCGGCTCACCTGCAGCCGGGTGCAGTTCACCCCCGACGTGATGCCCTCGGACATCACCGGCTTCTCCCTGTTCAACCGGGACACGGGGAAAATGGAGTACCAGAGGGGGGCGGTGCTGTGCAACCTCTTCCTGGCCGATGAGCTCAACCGGGCCACCAGCCGCACCCAGTCGGCCCTGCTGGAGGCCATGGAGGAGGGGCAGGTGACGGTGGACGGGGCGTCCCACCCGGTGCCCCAGCCCTTCCTGGTGATGGCCACCCAGAACCCGGCGGGGGCCTCGGGCACCCAGCTGCTGCCCGACTCCCAGCTGGATCGGTTTATGATCCGCCTGTCCATGGGCTACCCCAGTCCGGAGGACGAGGCGGAGATGGTGCGCCGCCGCCAGCGGGGCAACCCTCTGGAGGAGGTGGAGCAGGTGCTGGACCCGGCGGGGCTGCTGGAGCTGCGCCGGGCGGCGGGGGCGGTGCACCTGTCCGACCCGGTGCTGGACTACATCGTCCGTCTGACGGGGGCAACCCGCACCCACCCCCTGGTGCTCCAGGGGGCCAGCCCCCGGGCCACCCTGGCGGTGACCGCCATGGCCCGGGCCGCCGCCCTGGTGCGGGGCCGGGACTATGTGATCCCCCAGGACGTGTCCCTGGTGTTCTGCGACGTGGTGGAGCACCGGCTCATCCTCTCCCCCCGGGCCCAGGGGGAGGCGGACTGCCGCCCCGCCCGGCAGGTGCTCGCCCAGGTGGCCCCGCCCCCCATCGGGTAAGGCCGTGGCCCGCCGCTGGATTGCCTGGGCCGGGGTGCTGACAGCCGCCCTGGCCTTCCAGATCTTCGCCCCCGCCCCGCTGTCCGGCTTCCCCCTGCTGCTCACCCTGCTCCTCCCCCTGTTCTCCCTGGGGATCAGCCTGCCGGGGATGCTCCGCTGCGCCCTCACCATGGCCTGCCCGGCGCAGAGCGTCCCCCGGGGGGAGGAGTGCGTCTTTACCCTGGCCCTCTCCGCCCCCGGCCCCCTTTCCCCCGCCCTGGTGGAGCTGCGGGCGGAGCGGGTCAACCTGCTCACCGGGGAGCGGACTGTGCTCCGCCCCCGCCTCTCCCCCGCCGTGGGGGAGGCCGGGCGGGAGGTGGGGGGCGCCGCCCCCCACTGCGGCGTGGCGGAGCTGAAGGTCAGCCGGGCCCGGGCCTACGACCTGCTGGGCCTCTTCTTCCGCCCTCTTCCCCTCCCCGCCCCCGCCCGGGTGCTGGTGCGCCCCAAGGCGGAGGAGGAGATCGCCCTGCCCCCTCTCCCCGCCCGCAGCGGGGCGGAGGGGTGCTCCCTGCGCCCCCGGCCGGGCAACGGCCCGGGGGAGGACTATGAGCTGCGGGAGTTCCGCCCGGGGGACAGCCTGCGCAGCGTCCACTGGAAGCTCACCCCCAAGCTGGACGAGCTGGTGGTGCGCCAGACCCTGGAGCCTCTGGAGGAGGCGGTGGCCCTCACCCTGGATGCCTTCGGTCCGCCGGAGGTACTGGATCGGACGCTGGATCGGCTGTACACCCTCTCCCTGGCCCTGCTGGAGCGGGAGATCCCCCACCACATCCTGTGGGCCCACCCGGTGAGCGGGGCGGTGAGCTGCTGCCCCGTGGCCCGGCGGGGAGATCTCACCCGCTGTCTCTTTCTCCTGTGCGCCCAGCCCGCCCCTCTCTCCGGCCGTTCCATCCTGGACTGCCCCATCCGCCTGCCCGGCGCCGCCGGGGCGGTGCGGCGGCTCCACGTGACGGCGGACGGTGAGCCCCTGTGAGGGGGCGCGCGGCTTCCCCGCCTCTGGGGCGGGGGCCCCTGGCACTGCTGGGGGACGGAATTCTGCTCTTTCTCGCCCTGTGGGGCACGGCGGCCACCCTGGTCACCGCCTTCGACCTCACCCTGCTGTCCCGGGCCCTGCCCCTGGGGTGCGGGGTGTGTGCCCTGGTGTTTCTCCTGGCCTTCTCCCTGCCCCGGCGGTACGGGCTGCTGGTGCTCTGCCCGGTGGGGGCCGTCTGGGCCCTGGCCCTGTGGCGGCTGTGGGATGTGCTGGTGCTGGGGGAGGTGCAGCTGCGCTGCGGGGTGGTGAACGCCTTTGTGACCTGGCTGGGGCGGGGCACCTACATCGAGCCCGTAGCCCAGCTCACCCCCCACGGATGGGCCGCGGCCCTCACCGCCCTGGTGCTGGCGGCCCTGGTGCCCCTGGCCTGTGTGCTGGCCCTGGCGGCGGTGTACCTGCGCTCCTTCTGGGCCGTGCTGTGCCTCACCCTGCCCTTTGCAATCATCCCCTGGTGCACCGTGGGGGCGGGCTGGCTGCCCGCCATGGCCCTGGCCCTGTGCTGGTGCGCCATGGCCCTCACCCGGCTGGCCGCCCGGCAGGGCAGGCGGGGGACGGCCAAAATCACCCTGGCCCTGCTCCCCGCCCTGGCCCTGCTGCTGGGCCTGATCACCCTCGTCACCCCCGCCCAGCGCCCCCAGTGGGCGGTTGCCGCCCAGGGGCGCATCACCGACTGGTTCTCCGGCCTGAGCCTCTCCGCCGCCCCGGAGGGGGAGCTGCTCCAGGGGGAGAGCACGGTGGATCTCTCCCAGGCGGGGCCCCTGCGCTTTTCCGGGCGCACCGCGCTGCGGGTGGAGACCGATCTGCGGGGGCGCATCTACCTGCGGGGGTTCTCCGGCGCGGTGTACGACGGCGCCAGCTGGGCCCCCCTGGCGGAGGAGGCCTACGCCGGTCTGGAGCCCTTTGCCATCGCCGGAACGGCCCAGGGGGATGAAGCCGCCCAGGGCCTGCTGCGGGGCTATCAGCCCATGAACTACCCCGCCCTGGCGGATCGGGCCGCCTTCCCCGGCAAGGGCTACGCCGCCTGCACGGTGGAAAACCTGGGGGCCGACCCGGCCTATGTCTACTTCCCCTATTATATCCTCTCCCAGCCCGACGAGCTCAAGGGCGCCGCCTTCGTCCACGACGGCAGTATGGCCCGGGAGCAGGGGGTGGACACCCACACCCTCTACATCCAGCCCGGCTGCTCTCCCGACTCGGGGGCAAGGCTCACCGGGGAGGCCGCCGTCAGCCAGCGGGTGTATGAGAGCTTTGTCTACGCCGCCTATCTGGACGTGCCCGCCCAGTCCCGCCAGGCGGTGGAGCAGACCATCTGGCAGCTGGACGAGGAAATCTTCAGCGCCCTGTCCGGGGACGGGAGCCCCGCCTATATCCAGGGCTATCTCCAGGCGGCCCAGACCCACGACGGCACCTGGACGGGGGAAAATGCCTTCTATCTGGCCCTGGCCCGGCTGGTGGGGGACTATCTGGGCGACATCGCCCGCTACGACCCGGACACCCCCGCCGTCCCGGAGGGGGAGGACTTTGTCTCCTACTTCCTCACCCAGAGCCGGCAGGGCTACTGCATGCACTTTGCCAGCGCCGCCGTACTCATTCTGCGCCAGCTGGGCGTCCCCGCCCGGTATGTGTCGGGCTACGTGGCCGACATCCCCGCCTCCGGCCGGGCGGACGTGCCCGACTCCAACGCCCACGCCTGGGTGGAGATCTACCTGTCGGGCTACGGGTGGGAGCCGGTGGAGGTCACCCCCGCCTACGGCGACGGCCAGCCCACCGTCCAGCCCAGCGTCTCCCCCACCCCCAGCGCCCCCCAGGAAACTGCCGTCCAGGCCCAGCCCACCCCCTCCGCCTCCCAGGCCCAGCCCACCCCCTCCCCGGAGGCCTGGGACAGCCCGGCGGAAGCGGACATTCCCCTGTGGCTTCTCATCCCGGCGGCTGCGGTCCTGGCCCTGGCCGTGCTGGCCCTGCGCCGGTATCTGGCCCGGCGGGGCCGCCTGGCCCGGATGAAGGGGGACGACCCCCGCCGGGGGGTTATCGCGGCCTACCGCTACCTCACCCGGCTGGAGAGGTGGGGCGGACAGATGCCGCCCCCGGTGCTCCAGGCCGCCCAGAAGGCCAGCTTCAGCCCCCATCCCATCACCCGCCCGGAGCAGGAGGCGGCCTGCGCCGCCGCCCTGGAGCAGGCCGGTACGGTGGACGCCGCCCTCTCCCCCCTGCGCCGCCTGATTTTCCGCTATCTGGCCGCCCTCTATTAGACAAAGCGGCGGCGTCCCGCCCGAAAGGGGCAGGACGCCGCCGCGTCTTATGATTTCGTCAGCTCCCCCAGCAGGGGCTCAAACTCCACTCCCTCCAGCACGGGGGTGCCCACCGCCAGGGTGCGGGCCACGCAGGCGCGGACAAACTCCACCGCCCGCCCCGCCGCCGCCGCCAGGCTCTCCCCCCGCAGCAGCCCTCCCAGCAGCACGCTGGCAAAGAGGTCTCCCGTGCCGGGGTACTGGCCGGGCTCCTGCCCGGACATGACAAACTCTATCCCTCCGCTCTCCCGGTCCAGGCACCCGGCTCCCACCTGCCCGGGGGTGAGGCTCACCCCGGTGATGGCCACCGACCGCCGTCCGTCCAGGGACAGCCGCTCCAGCCAGGCGGACATCCCGGCCCGGTCCGTGGGAACCCGGCTGTAGGGCTCGTCCAGCAGCAGGGCGGCCTCGGTGAGGTTGGGGGTGATCACGTCGGCCCGGGCGGCCAACTCCCGCATACGGGCGCACATGGCGGGGGTGTAGGTGCGGTAGGGCTTGCCGTGATCCCCCATCACCGGGTCCACCAGCATCAGGGTGCCCGCCGAGCGGAAGGCTCGGGCAAAGCGGCCGATGAGGCCGATCTGGTCCTCCGAGCCCAGAAAGCCGGTGTAGATGGCCGCCAGCTCCACCCCCAGGGCCCTCCAGTGGCCCATGGTCCCCTCCATCTCCCCGCTCATGTCCAGAAAGGCAGTCTTCTCCTGGTGGGGAAAGGCGGTGTGGGCCGACAGGTAGGCGGTGGGCAGGGGGCAGCACTGGACCCCCATGGCGGCCAGCACAGGCAGGGCCACCGACATGGAGCAGCGGCCGAAGCCCGAGATGTCCTGAATCACAGCGACGTGCGCAGCTGCTTGCATCCTGGTTCCTCCTCGGAGCGCCGGGCTCCCCCGGCGGAAAACTTTATGCACAGGGTATTATAGCGCGTATCGCCGCCCGGCGCAATTGACAATTGCGGGCGGCGATGATAAACTTAACCTCGTCCCTGCCGGCACGGATCCGGACCCGGCCGTCAGAGAAAAAGAGAGTACGCGCCTGTGATGGAATTGGTAGACATGCGAGATTTAGGT
>CALWWS010000224.1 GCA_944385305.1 uncultured Oscillospiraceae bacterium
AAAAACGTCACGAAGGAGGGGCTGGAATGCTGCTGGTGTATCTTGACCGGGGGGACGCTTACGGCCTGCTCGCCCGGGCCGCCCGGGCGGCGTGGGGCATGGAGCAGCTGCCCCCCATCGCCCGGCAGGCGGGGGGCAAGCCCTGGTTTCCCAGCCATCCGGCGTGCTGCTTCAGCTTGTCCCACAGCGGCGGACTGGCCCTGTGCGCCCTGTCGGATACTCCGGTGGGGGCAGACCTGGAGGTGGTGCGCCCCCGGCGCGCCGGCCTGCCCGCCTATGTGTGCCGGGGGGCGGAGTATGACCGCTACCTGGCCCTGGGGGGAGACTGGCCGGCATTTTACGCCCTGTGGACCCAGCGGGAGAGCATCGTCAAGTACACCGGGGAGGGCCTGCGGGTCTGGCGCAGTGCGGTAGTGCCCGACGGGTGTGTGCTCACCCGCTTCCGGGGCGAGGGCTGGGTGGCCTGCGTGTGCGGCAGGGAGCAGGCCGTCCCCGCCCCCGGGCAGGACCTTACGCCCTGGAGGACAGATTGAGCCCTACGATGCCCGCCGCGATGAGCACTACGCACACGATGCGCACCACGCTCACCGGTTCCTTGAGTACAAAGATGCCCACCAGCACCGTGCCCACCGTACCGATGCCGGTCCACACGGCGTAGGCCACACCCAGCGGCAGGGACTTAAGGGCAAGGGAGAGCAGGTAGAAGCTGACGATCATCCCCCCGATGGTCAGCACACTGGGCAGAAGTTTGGAAAATCCCTCCGAGCACTTGAGCTGGTAGGCCCAAAAGGTCTCAAATAGTCCCGCTACGCACAAAACAACCCAATTCATAATGACCTCCTAAGATTACGGGACAAAAAGCCCGGGAGAGCTGGTCGGCTCTCCCGGGCTTTTTCCCCTCCGTGTACACGGCCTTTGGCCGTGCCATCCATCTCGGACCAGACCGGACCTGCCGCGGAACCCTATGGATGTCTGTTCCCATTATACAAAAAGCAGGCTCCTTGTCAATACTTGGGTGCTAAGTTGAGGATTATAGAATAATTTTAGGATTAATTTAAGAAAGGTTAAGAAAGAGGGCAGCTTTTTCTAAAGGAACTTCCGATATAATGAAGCTGAAAATTGGGACGGGAGTCTGAGACAGGAGGCTGTAAGATGAACATTTTGATTTTGACAGGAAAATTTGGAATGGGTCACTGGTCGGCCTCGCTGGCCCTGCGGGAGCAGCTGGTGACTGCCTTCCCCGGGGCCCGGGTGGAGGTGGAGGATTTCTTTGCCTACGCCATGCCCGGCGCCTCCGACGCGGTGTACAAGGCTTTTTCCCTGCTGGTCACTTACGGCGGCGGGCTGTACAACACGGTCTACCGCTGCACGGCGGACATCCCGTCGCCCCAGGTGCCGGTGTATGCCCTTCCTTTGGCGGACAAACTGGTCGAGCTGCTGGGACAGCGCAGGCCGGACGCGGTGGTGGCTACCCACCCGGTGTGCGCCCAGCTCATCTCCCACTACAAGGAGAAGACGCTCAGTGCCCTGCCCCTGGTCACCTGTGTGACCGATCTCACGGCCCACTCCGAGTGGCTCACCAGCCGCTGCGACTGTTACCTGGTAGGCAGCCACGCTGTGCGCCGGGAGCTGGTGGACAAGGGGGTGGACGGGGAGAAGATCCTGGTCACCGGTATTCCTGTGCGCGCCGCGTTCCGCCAGCCTGTGCTGCGGGGGATGGGACGCCGGCGGCACCTGCTCATCATGGGGGGCGGGCTGGGGCTCATGCCCCGCCGGGAGGGCTTCTACCAGGCCCTGAGTGACCTTCCAGAGGTGGAGACCACCCTTATCACCGGCCGCAATCAGAAGCTGTACGACCGTCTGGCCGGACGGTATGAGCACATCCACGTGGTGGGGTTCACCGACCGGGTGAGCGAATACATGGCCGCGTCCGACCTCATTCTCTCCAAGCCGGGCGGCATCACACTCTTCGAGTGCATTTTTTCCCAGCTTCCCATGCTGGCATGGGAGCCGTTTCTTCAACAGGAACGGCTCAATGCCCGCTACCTGCTCCAGGCGGACATCGGGCGCATTGCCTGCAAGGAGCCCTCAGCCTGTCTGGAGGCCATCCGCAGCCTGATCTACAGCTACGATACCCTCTCCCGCATGTCGGCCAACATGGGGCGGCTCAAGGAGCAGCTGGAGGTGGAAGGGATCGACCGGGCGGTGGCCATGCTCACAGGAGCGGAGGTGTGTGCCTGATGAAAGCCAAAAAGACCTGGCTGGGCCCGGTGCTCATCGCCGCTGTGTTTGGGGGCACCCTATTTCTTGTTTTCCGGGAGCAGTCGCCCGGTGCGGTGGCGGCGGCATTGGGGCAGGTGTATCCGGGATACATCGCCCTGGGCCTTGCCCTGATGTTCTGCTTTGTGGGGTGGGAGGCCCTGGCCAGCTGCCTGACGCTGCGCCGCCTGGGGCAGCGCGCCCCGTATGTCAGGTGCCTGGGGTACTCCTTCACCGGATTTGTGTTCAGTTCCATTACCCCTTCTTCCAGCGGCGGCCAGCCCGCCCAGGTATACGAGATGACCCGGGACGGGATCCCAGTGGCCCACGGGGCGCTTGTGATGCTCCTCAACGCTGTGTGCTACCAGACTGCCACCCTGGTCCTGGCGGTGGCGGCCCTGGTGTGGCACCCCGACTTTTTGGGAGAGCTGGGGGGCGGCCTGGGCTTTCTGCTGGGGACGGGCACGGCGGTGATGGTCTTTCTCACCGGGGGGATGCTGGGCTTTCTGTTTGCGCCCCGGCCCGCCGCCTGGCTGGCCCAGCATGTGCTTGGCCTGGGGGCGCGGCTGCATCTGGTGGACCGGGAGCGCGCCCAGCGTCGCCTGGCGCGGCAGATGGAGGAGTACCGCCGGGGTGCCCAGTGCCTCCGGCGCACGCCCAGCCTGTTCCCCCGCCTGTTGGGGCTGAGCCTGCTCC
>CALWWS010000225.1 GCA_944385305.1 uncultured Oscillospiraceae bacterium
CGTAGCCGGGGATGTTGGCGAAGCTGACGTACTTCACCGCCTGCACGGGTACGGTGAGGCAGTTGTCCGACTGGCTGGCCACAAAGTTGTAGTTGACGTACATGCCCGAGAGAAGGGAGCCGTCGGGGTTATCCACCTTCACCACCGCGGGGAAGGAGGCCACGCCGTTCTCCCCCGTGGCGGTCTGGGACACGCTCTCCACAATGCCCATGTAGGGGGTGCCCCACTGGTCGATGTTCACCATCATGCCCGCCTTGATGTAGCGCACGTTGCGCTCGTCCACCTGGATCTCCACGGTCATCACCGAGGTGTCGGCGATGGTGATGCCCTGTCCGCTGGACACCTGCTCGCCGGCCACCAGGTTGCAGGAGAGCACGGTGCCGGCGATGGGGGCCACGGCGTTGTACTTGGCCAGCTCCTCCTGGGCCTCGGTGAGCTTGTCCTGGGCGGCCTTGAGGGCGTTCTCCTTGGAGGCGATCTCCTGGGAGTTGTCCTCCGCCCCCAGCTGCACCAGCAGATCCCCAGCCTTCACGTCGGCGTAGTTGAGCAGCCTGACAAGCTCAGCAGGCCCGGCGGTCTTGGCGGTGATCTCGCTGACCTGGTAGTACTTCAGCTGCCCGCCCTGGTAGGGGTAGATGGGAGTGCCGTCGGCGGCGGCGAGGGTGGCGGAGGCCTCCATATCCTGGGTGAGAGTGCCCGGGTTATCCACCACGATGACCGCCTCGAAGTACACGCCCCCCTCGGGGGAGATGAAGCGCACCAGGTTTACCTTCTCCACCGTGCCGGTGAGCTGGCCCATGATGGCGGGGACGGACACCTGGGCGCTCTGCCCGGCGGAAATCTGTCCCTCATAGGCGTAGTTGAAGTAGAGGGAGAGCTTGAGCCTGGTGTCGTCGGCCACGGTGGCGATCTTCGTGCCCGCGGCCACGTCGTCCCCCACCTTCAGCGTGTCGGCCACGTCCATCAGCTTGCCCGCGTGGGGGGCCCTGATGGTGAGATCCTTGGCCGCGTCGTAGATGGCCTGGAGCTCCTTGGCGCAGTTGTCCACCGTCTTCTGGGCGTCCACCACCGCCTGCTGGGCGGCGGCGTCGTCCATGCGGTAGAGCTGCTGCCCGGCCTCCACCTTGTCACCCTCCTTCACGTACAGCTCCAGCACGGTGCCCCCCGCGTTGGGGGTGATGGTGGCCGAGTCCTTGGCCTTGGTGGTGCCGCTGCCCTCCACAATGGACTGGATGGAGCCGATGGAGGCAACGTCGGTCATGGCCTTGCCCTTGGAGTTGTCGGTCCTGAACACCTTGAAGTAGAGCACCAGGGCCACGGCCGCCACCACGGCGGCGATGATTACGATGGCCGCAATGGTCTTGCCCGCCCCCCTGCGCTTCTTCCGGGGCCCGGCGGGCCCGGCGGGGGGCGTGACCGGCGGCGTGACGGGCACCTGCCCGCCGGAGTTGTCCATCACAGTTGTGGTCTGTTGGGTCATGTCGCTTCCTCCTGTATCCTTGTACTTTTCCGAATCCTCTTGTTCCGTTTCATTGTACCATGCCTTTCACGCGAAGAAAGAACAAAGCCGTGACAAATTCTTAAAGAAAGCTTAAGATTGCGCGCTTCCTCCCTGTCACGCTCCCCGCCCTCCGCGACGGGGCCTAAGCCGTCCGACTCTGCAAAACTCCCGCCGGGGGGCCGGACACCCCCGCCGGAAATTTTGCGCCGCTCCCGTCTTAGTCCCCTGCTCCCGGGCGCTCCGCGCTTCTTTATATTCAGACGCACCATCCCCCCAAAAAGTTACATCCACAAACAAAAAATTTTTGCCCCGCCGGGTATCAAAATCCGCCCGGGGGGCATAGCTGACTATGTGGGAATAATTGTGGATAAAATGGTTTGATTTTACCGGGGTATGTGCTATAATAATTCCGAGCGGACACGTGCTTACAAAGCCCCGCCAACTGTTTAAAAAACTTACCGGCCGGTTCACTTTTCCGGCTTTTTGTTGCCCGGGGCTTCACCCCGGGAGAGAGAATTGAGGGTTGTTTGGTTTGACAAAATATGTGATTCACGGCGGAAAGCCGCTGTACGGGGAGATTAACATCAGCGGCGCAAAAAACGCCGCGGTGGCCATTATCCCCGCCGCCCTGCTGGTGGACGGGGTGTGCCGCATTGAGAATATCCCCCAGATCAGCGATGTGACCCTGATTTTGAACATCCTCCAGGAGCTGGGGGCCGACGTGCGCACGGTGAACCGCACCACGGTGGATATCGACTGCTCCCACATCCGCAACGGCCGGGTGCCGGAGGAGCTGGCCCGCCGCATCCGGGCCAGCTACTACCTCATCGGGGCCCTGCTGGGCCGCTTCGGACAGGCCCAGGTGCCCCCGCCCGGCGGCTGCGACTTCGGGGGGCGGCCCATCGACCAGCACATCAAGGGCTTTGTGGCCATGGGCGCCCAGGTGGACGTACACGGCGGGTATATCCACGCCGCGGCCAAGAACGGGCGGATGCAGGGCACCCAGGTGTACCTGGACATCGTCTCCGTGGGGGCCACCATGAATATCATGCTCTCCGCCGCCCTGGCCAAGGGCATGACCGTCATTGAAAACGCCGCCAAGGAGCCCCACGTGGTGGATCTGGCCAACTTCCTCAACTGCATGGGGGCCGACATCATGGGCGCGGGCACCGACGTGATCAAAATCCGGGGCGTGGATCGCCTCACCGGCGGCTTCTACTCCATCATCCCCGACCAGATTGAGGCGGGCACCTACATGGCCGCCGCCGCCGCCGCCGGGGGCGAGGTGCTGGTGAAGAACGTCATCCCCAAGCACCTGGAGTGCATCACCGCCAAGCTGCTGGAGATGGGCGTGGAGGTGGAGGAGCAGGACGACGCGGTGCTGGTGCGCCGCACCGGGCCCCTCTCCCGCACCAATGTGAAGACCCTGCCCTACCCCGGCTTCCCCACGGACATGCAGCCCCAGATTGCCGCCGTGCTCTGCCTGGCGGAGGGCACCAGCGTGCTCACCGAGGGCGTGTGGGACAACCGCTACCGCTACGTGGACGAGTTCAGGCGCATGGGGGCCCAGATCCAGGTGGACGGCAAGATCGCCGTCATCGAGGGGGTGGGCCGTCTCACCGGGGCGCGGGTGCACGCCTGCGACCTGCGGGCGGGCGCGGCCATGGTGATTGCGGGCCTTGCCGCCCAGGGCACCACCGAGATCAGCTGCATCCACCACATTGAGCGGGGGTACGAGGACATCGTGCGCAAGCTCTCCGGGGTGGGGGCGGACATCCGGGTGGTCATTACCCCCGAGGAGGATAAGCAGGCGAAAATCGGATGAAGCCTTTGGCCCCTCATCCGGGGGGCCAATTGTGCGCCGGTATCTGGAACAATTTTGCGAATCTGGGCGGGAGTGGGCCGCGCGTCCCCCCGCCTTTGTCATAGGGCGAGAGGGAGTGTGGAAGGGCATGGTGGAGCTTTGCACCCTGGCCAGCGGGTCGTCGGGCAACTGCCTGGCGGTGGGCGCGGCGGGCCGCTGGGTGCTGGTGGACGCGGGGATCTCCGCACGGCGGATCTGCGCCGGGCTGTCCGAGCTGGGGGCGGGGCCGGAGGATCTGGCGGGCATTCTCATCACCCACGAGCACACTGACCACATCGCCGGCCTTGCCGTGCTCTGCCGCCGCACCGCCGCCCCACTCTACGCCAGCCCCGGCGCCGCCGCCGCCCTGGCGGAAAAGCTGCCCCAGCTGGCGGGGCGGATTGTGCCTGTGGCCCCCGGCGCGCCCTTTGAGGCGGGGGGCCTGGAGGTGGAGAGCTTCCCCACCAGCCACGACAGCGCCCAGAGCGTGGGCTACGCCCTCACCGACGGGCTGCGCCGGGCGGTGATCGCCACCGACCTGGGGTATATTACCCCCGCCGTGGGCGCCGCCGCCGCCGGGGCGGATCTGCTGGTGGCCGAGTGCAACCACGAGGAGGACTGGGTGCGCACCGGCCCCTACCCCCCCTTTCTCAAGAGCCGGATTCTGGGGGATCGGGGCCATCTCTCCAACGCCGCCGGGGCCGAGCTGGCCTGTCTGGCGGCCCAGCGGGGGGCGCGGGCGGTGGTGCTGGCCCACCTGTCCCGGGAGAACAACACCCCCCAGCGGGCCTGGGACACGGTGTGCGCCGCCCTCACGGCGGCGGGAGCGGAGGTTGGCCGGGACGTGGCCCTGGAAGTGGCCCCCGCCGACCGGCCGGGCAGCAGATGGGTGGTATAGCGCCATGAACATACATATTTTCTGTGTGGGCAAGCTGAAGGAGCCCTTCTATCTCCAGGCCGCGGCGGAGTACGCCAAGCGCCTGGGGGCCTTCTGCACCCTGAAGATCACCGAGCTGCCCGAGCAGCGCCTGCCCGCCGACCCCTCCCCCGCCCAGATTGAGGCGGCTCTGGACCGGGAGGGGGAGGCTCTGCTGTCCAAACTGCCCCCCCGCACGGGCCTTATCGCCCTGTGCGTGGAGGGGGAGAAGTACACCAGCCCCCAGGTGGCGGGCCTGCTGGAGCAGTGGGAGCGCCGGGGAGAGGCGGGCCTGGCCTTCGCCATCGGCGGCTCCTTCGGCCTGCACGAGAGGGTGAAGCAGGCGGCCTGGGTGCGCCTTTCCATGTCGGATATGACCTTCCCCCACCACCTGGCCCGGGTGATGCTGCTGGAGCAGATCTACCGCGCCTTCCAGATCCGCCGGGGCAGCCCCTATCACAAATAATCTGAACAAGAGGCCAAGCCGTTTACCACACTCAATCCAAAAAACAGGAGGGAACCGCCATGACGTACAAGCAGGCATATGAGCGCTGGCTCTCCGCCCCCGCCCTCACCCCGGCCGAGCGGGCGGAGCTGGAGTCCATCGCGGGCAATGAGAAGGAGATCGAAAGCCGGTTCTTCGGCCCTCTGGAGTTCGGCACCGCCGGGCTGCGGGGCACCATGTGCACAGGGCTGCACCACATGAACGTCCACGTGGTGCGCCACGCCACCCAGGCCTTCGCCCAGGTGATTCTGGCCGAGGGGCCCGACGCGGCGGGGCGGGGTGTGGCGGTGTGCTACGACTGCCGCAACAACTCCGACCTCTTCGCCAGGGAGACCGCCTGCGTCATGGCGGCCAACGGCATCCCCGTGCGGCTCTTTGACGCCCTGCGCCCCACCCCCGAGGTGTCCTTCGCCGTGCGGGAGTACGGCTGCATCGCCGGAGTGAACGTCACCGCCAGCCACAACCCCAAGGAGTACAACGGCTACAAGGTCTACTGGCAGGACGGGGCCCAGCTGCCCCCCCGCCACGCCGCCGCCATCGCCAAAAAGATGGAGGAGCTGGACATCTTCGACGACGTAAAGACCATGGACTATGACCAGGCCCTCGCCCAGGGCCTTATCACCCTCATGGGGGCGGAGACTGACGAGAAGTTCCTGGCCCGCGTGATGGAGCAGGTGAACGACCCGGCGGCGGTGGAGAAGGTGGCCGACCACTTCAGGATGGTCTACACCCCCTTCCACGGCACGGGCTACAAGCTCATCCCCGAGGCCCTGCGCCGCCTGGGCATGAAGCATGTGATCTGCGTGCCTGAGCAGATGGTGATTGACGGCAACTTCCCCACGGTGGTCTCCCCCAACCCGGAGAACCCGGAGGGCTTCGCCCTGGCGGTGGAGCTGGCCCGGAAGGAGGGGGCGGACTTCATCCTGGGCTCCGACCCGGACGCGGACCGGGTGGGCATCATGGTGCGCCGGGCCGACGGGGAGTACGTGGTGCTCACCGGCAACCAGACCGGCGTGATCCTGCTGGACTACCTCATCGCCGCCAAGCGCCGCACCGGGAAGCTGCCCGACAAGGCGGTGGCCCTCAAGACCATCGTCACCACCGAGATGGCCCGCAAGGTGGCCCAGGACAACGGCCTTGCCTGCTACGACACCTTCACCGGCTTCAAGTTCCTGGCCGAGAAGAAGGACGCCCTGGAGAGCGCCGGGGAGGGCACTGTCATCTTCTCCTACGAGGAGAGCTACGGCTACATGCTGGGGGACTACGTGCGGGACAAGGACGCGGTCACCGCCTCCCTGGCCCTCACCGAGATGGCCGCCTGGTACGCCGGGCAGGGCATGACCCTCTACGACGCGCTGGAGGCCTGCTACAAGAAGTACGGCTACTACGCCGAGCGCACCATGAACCTGGTGATGCCCGGCCTGGACGGCCTGAAGAAGATGGCCGCCCTCATGGCGGATCTCCGCTCCAACCCACCCGCCCAGGTGGCCGGTGTGGCGGTGGAGCAGTGGAAGGACTACCAGGACGGCAGCGTAGTCACCGCCGGGGGCGGCAAGAGCGCCATGGAGCTCTCCGGCTCCAACGTGCTGCGCTATGAGCTCTCCGACGGCACCAGCGTCATCGTCCGCCCCTCTGGCACCGAGCCCAAGGTGAAGGTGTACATCCTGGCCAACGGCCAGAGCGCCGCCGACTGCCAGGCCAAGGTGGAAGCCTGCGCCGCCTGGGCGGAGGGCCTGGCGAAATAACAACTCCATACAGCCTGGAGGGCCCCGGCGGCATGTGCCGCCGGGGCTTTTTTTGTCTGCTTTTCCATACTTCCTCCACGTT
>CALWWS010000226.1 GCA_944385305.1 uncultured Oscillospiraceae bacterium
GGAGCCCACCGAGCGGATTCTGGAGGTCATCCACTCCGTGCTGGAGCGGACCCCCCCGGAGCTGGTGGCGGATATCTCCACCAACGGCATTGTCATGACCGGCGGCGGCAGCCTCATCGACGGCTTCGACCGGCTCATCGAGTCCCGCACCGGCATCACCACCCGGGTGGCCGACGACGCCATCAAGTGCGTGGCCGAGGGCACCGGCAAGAGCCTGGACTGGGTCAGCTCCATGCAGGACGGCACCATGAACCTCAGCCGCCGCAAGCAGATGAACTGAATCTTCCTACTTTTTCACCGGAAGGTGGGGAAATCTCCCGCCTTCCGGTATTTTTTGCGCCTGTTTTGGTAAAAGTGAGAAGAACCGGAAGATTCCGGGCGCGAGATATGAACAGTTTGTTAAAACTTTATCAAATTCGGAAAAAATGTATTGACAAAACTTTCACAATACCCTATACTGAGAACCAGCAAGAGCGTTAAAACATTAACAAACTTCGAACGACAACGCTTGGAGGTTTTCTTATGATGCAGAACAATTTGGAAGTCCCCGCCGTCATCGACAGCGCCGAGGCCCTTGCCGTCAAGATGGAGGCCATGCGCGCCGCCCAGCGCCGCTTCGCCTCCTACACCCAGGAGCAGGTGGACAAGATTTTCTTTGAGGCCGCCAAGGCCGCCAACATGCAGCGCATCCCTCTGGCCAAGATGGCCGTGGAGGAGACGGGCATGGGCGTGATGGAGGACAAGGTCATCAAGAACCACTACGCCGCCGAGTATATCTATAACGCCTACAAGGATCTGAAGACCTGCGGCGTCATCGAGGAGGACCGGGCCTACGGCATCCGAAAGATCGCCGAGCCGGTGGGACTCATTGCCGCGGTGATTCCCACCACCAACCCCACCTCCACCGCCATCTTCAAGTGCCTCATCGCCCTGAAGACCCGCAACGCCATTATCATCTCCCCCCACCCCCGGGCCAAGGGCTGCACCATTGAGGCTGCCCGGATCGTGCTGGAGGCGGCGGTGAAGGCCGGCGCCCCCGAGGGCATCATCGGCTGGATCGACGTGCCCAGCCTGGAGCTCACCAACCAGGTGATGCGGGATGCGGACCTGATCCTGGCCACCGGCGGCCCCGGCATGGTGAAGGCGGCCTACTCCTCCGGCAAGCCCGCCGTGGGGGTGGGGGCCGGCAACGTGCCCGTCATCATCGACAGCACCGCCGATATCCGCCTGGCGGTGAACTCCATCATCCACTCCAAGACCTTTGACAACGGTATGATCTGCGCCAGCGAGCAGTCCGTCACCGTCCTCTCCGACGTGTACGACGCCGCCAAGGCGGAGTTCGCCGCCCGGGGCTGCTATTTTCTCACGGGAGACGAGCTGGACAAGGTCCGGAGCACCATTCTCATCAACGGAGCCCTCAACGCCAAGATCGTGGGCCAGAGCGCCGAGACCATCGCGGAGATGGCCGGGGTGACCGTCCCGGCGGGCACCAAGATCCTCATGGGCGAGGTGGAGAGCGTGGACATCAGCGAGGCCTTCGCTCACGAGAAGCTGACCCCGGTACTGGCAATGTACCAGGCGTAGACCTTCGAGGAGGCCGTGGCCAAGGCGGAGCGGCTGGTGGCCGACGGCGGCTACGGACACACCGCGGGCATCTACATCGATCCCAAGGAGCGGGAGAAGCTGGATACTTTTGAGGCGGCCATGAAGACCTGCCGCATCCTGGTGAACACCCCCTCCAGCCACGGCGGCATCGGCGACCTCTACAACTTCAAGCTGCGGCCCTCCCTGACCCTGGGCTGCGGCAGCTGGGGCGGCAACAGCGTCAGTGAGAACGTGGGCCCCATGCAGCTTCTGAACATCAAGACCGTGGCGGAGAGGAGAGAGAATATGCTGTGGCTGCGCACCCCCCAGAAGGTGTATTTCAAGAAGGGCTCCATGCCCGTGGCCCTCAACGAGCTGCGGGATGTGCTGGGGAAGAAGAAGGCCTTCCTGGTCACCGATTCCTTCCTCTACCAGAACGGCTACACCAAGCCCGTCACCGACAAGCTCCAGGAGCTGGGGATCACCTACACCGTGTTCTCCGACGTGCAGCCCGATCCCACCCTGGCCAACGCCCAGGCCGGCGCCAGGGCCATGGCCGCCTTCCAGCCCGACGTGATCATCGCCATGGGCGGCGGCAGCGCCATGGACGCGGGCAAGATCATGTGGGTCCTCTACGAGCACCCGGAGGTGGACTTCCAGGATCTGGCCATGCGCTTTGTGGATATCCGCAAGCGTGTCTACACCTTCCCCAGGATGGGGGAGAAGGCCTACTTCGTGGCCGTCCCCACCTCCTCCGGCACCGGCAGCGAGGTGACCCCCTTCGCCGTGATCACCGACCAGGAGACGGGGATCAAGTACCCCCTGGCGGACTATGAGCTGCTGCCCAACATGGCCATTGTGGACACCGACTGCATGATGAGCCAGCCCAGGGGCCTCACCAGCGCCAGCGGCATCGACGTGCTGACCCACGCCCTGGAGGCCTACGCCTCCGTCATGGCCACGGACTACACCGACGGCCTGGCCCTGAAGGCCATGAAGAACGTCTTCGACTACCTGCCCGCCGCCTACAACGACGGCGCCGACGTGACAGCCCGGCAGAAGATGGCCGACGCCTCCTGCATGGCGGGCATGGCCTTCGCCAACGCCTTCCTGGGCGTCTGCCACTCCATGGCCCACAAGCTGGGGGCCTTCCACCACCTGCCCCACGGGGTGGCCAACGCCCTGATGATCTCCCTGGTGGTGCGGTACAACAGCGATCCCAAGCCCCCCAAGATGGGCACCTTCCCCCAGTACCAGTACCCCCACACCATGGAGCGGTATGCCGAGTGCGCCCGGTTCTGCGGCATCAGCGCCAGGACCGATGAGGAGGCTGTGGAGAAGCTCATCGAGAAGATCGAGGCGCTGAAGGCGGCGGTTGGCATCAAGAAGACCATCCGGGACTACGGCGTGGACGAGAAGGTCTTCCTGGACAGCCTGGACGCCATGGTGGAGCAGGCCTTTGACGACCAGTGCACCGGCGCGAACCCCCGCTA
>CALWWS010000227.1 GCA_944385305.1 uncultured Oscillospiraceae bacterium
GGTGTCCAGGGCGGCCCCCACCACGCCGGGGGCGCGGTGGCTGAAGGGGGGCATGGCGTTGAACAGGTGGGTCACCTGCCTGGCCCCCCGGCGGCAGGCCGCCAGGGCGGTGTCGTAGTCGGCGGTGGTGTGGGCCAGGGAGACCGTGACCTCCTCCCCCACCGCCTCGATAAACTCCATGGCGCCGGGCAGCTCGGGGGCCACGGAGACCAGCTTCACCAGGCCCCGCGACTCCTTCACCAGGCGGCGCAGCAGCGCCGCATCGGGCTGGCGCAGCCACGCCCCGTTCTGGGCGCCCCGCTTGGCGTAGGAGAGGAAGGGCCCCTCCAGATTCACCCCGCACAGGTCGGCCCCCGGGCGGTTTTCCCCCCGGTGGGCCGCCGCGGTGCGGCAGATCTTTATCAGCTGATCCTCCAGCAGGGTCATGCCCGCCGGACAGATCTGGGTCACACCCCGGGAGAGCTCGTAGCGGGCCATCTCCTCCAGGCCGGCGGGGTCGCCGTCGGAGAAGTCGTGGCCCTTGGCCCCGTGGAAGTGCAGGTCGGTGAGACCGGGGATGACATAGCACCCCGCCGCGTCGTAGACCTCCCCCTCCCCGCAGTTCTGGGTGATGAGCCGTCCGTCCACGCACAGATCCCGCTGGACAAAGCCCTGGTGTACCTCATAGACCAGGCCGCCGGTTATCCGCATACCAATTCACCCGCTTCCACCAGCTTGTGCAGCGCCGCCTCGTCCCCCACCAGAGTCACGTCGGGGTGCAGCTGGAGCACCGAGGCGGGCACATCCCGGGTTACCGGACCCCGGAAAGCCTTGCAGACAATGTCCGCCTTCTCCTCCCCGCTGACTATCATGAGAATCCGGCGGGCCTGCATGATACTCTTAATGCCCATACTCAAGGCGTGGCGGGGCACCTCGTCAATCTTCTCAAAAAAGCGGGAGTTTGCCTGGATGGTGCTCTCGGTGAGATCCACCAGGTGGGTCTCCAGCCCGAAGTCGTCCCCCGGCTCGTTGAAGGCAATATGGCCGTTGTGGCCCATGCCCAGCAGCTGCAGGTCAATGCCCCCCAGGCTGCGGATGAGCTGGTTGTAGGCCTCGCACTCGGCCTGGGGATTGCGGGCCAGGCCGTTGAGCACGTGGGTGTTCTCCGGCTTGATGTCGATGTGGTCAAACAGGTTGGTCTGCATGAAGTAGCGGTAGCTCTGCTCGTGGTGGGGGGAGAGCCCCAGATACTCGTCCAGGTTCACCGAGCGGGTCTCGGCAAAGCTGAGATCCCCCTTCTGGAACCGCTCCACCAGCTGGCGATAGGTGCCCACCGGGGTGCCCCCGGTGGCCAGGCCCAGCACACAGTCGGGCTTGTAGATCACCTGGGCGGAGATGATGTTGGCCGCCCGGCGGCTCATAGCGGTATAGTCTCTGGCCTGATAGATGCGCATCCCTCTTCCACCTCGTCTCAGCAGTATTGGGCGATGGCGGCGTCGATGTGGGCGGCGGCGGCGTCCACAATGGCGTAGTCGCTCTCAATCAGCCCGGGCAGGGGCTTGCGCACCCCGCCGGCGTCCACGCCCCGCTTTTTCAAAATGGCCTTCATCACGGCGTACAGGTTGCCGTGGGCGGCGCACATCTGGTAGATGATGCGGCACACCTCATTCTGCACCTGGCGGGCCTGCTCCACCTGACCGGCCAGGAAGAGCTCCCTGGCCTTGAGCAGCAGCTCGGGCATCACCGCGTAGGTGCCGCCGATGCCGCCGCAGGCCCCCATGGCCAGCCCGGAGATAAACTGCTCGTCGGGGCCGTTGAAGACGATGAGTCCCTCGTCCCGCCACATCTGGATGTCCTGGGTGGGCATGGAGGAGTTCTTTACCCCGATGACCCGGGGGTTCTTCTTCATCTCCCGCAGCAGGGACGGGGTGAGCGCCACGCCCGCCAGCTGGGGAATGTTGTAGATGATAAAGTCGGTGTCCGGAGCGGCGGCGGAGATGTCGTTCCAGTAGGAGGCGATGCCGTACTCGGGCAGATGGAAGTAGATGGGCGGGATGCTGGCAATGGCGTCCACCCCCTGGCTCTGGGCGTGGGCGGCCAGCTCCCGGCTGTCGGCGGTGTTGTTGCAGGCCACGTGGGCGATGATGGTCACCCGGCCCCTGGCCACGGCCATCACATTCTCCAGCACCAGCTTGCGCTCAGCCACGCTCTGATAGATGCACTCCCCGGAGGAGCCGCCCACGTACAGGCCGTGGACCCCCTTGCCGATGAGGTACTCGGTGAGCGCCCGCACCCCAGCGGGAGAGATCTCCCCCGCCTGGTCGTAGCAGGCATAAAACGCCGGAATGACGCCGCTGTACTTGTTGCGATCACTCATGCCAAAATCCTTCTCCCATATTGTCTAATATTATATATGAAAATGTATGCGTCCTGCAAGGGGTTGTTTGTGCTTTTTTCCTCTTTATCCCTTCACCGCGCCCATGGTGATGCCCTGGGTAAAGTACTTCTGGAAGCAGAGGAACACGATGATGATGGGGACTGCGGCCAGGGCGGCGCCTGCCATGATCAGGCCGTAGTCGGTGGACATCTCGGCCTGCAGGCCGGCGATGCCCAGGGCGATGGTCTTGGACTCGTTGCTCTGGAGCATGACCAGCTGGAGGGGGTACTCGTTCCAGGCATTAATAAAGGTAAAGATGGCCAGCGCGCCGAAGCCGGGCTTGATGATGGGGAAGGCCACGCTGAAGAAGGTGCGCAGCTCCCCGGCGCCGTCAATGCGGGCCGCCTCCAGCAGGGAGGTGGGGATGTTCTCGGAGAACTGCTTCATGAGGAACACGCCGAAGGGCCAGCCCACCACCGGGAAGACCACCGACCAGGGAGAGCTCACCAGGTTCAAAGCGGACATCTCGGAGAGCAGGGGGATGAGGATGACCTGCTTGGGCAGGGCCATGGCGGCCACAAACAGGCTGAAGATCAGCGCCCGGCCCCAAAAGCGCTTCTTGGCCAGGGCGTAGCCCGCCAGAGAGGCGCTGATGCAGGTGAGAATCATGGAGGCCACCGAGATGAACACGCTGTTGATCAGCCAGCGGATGGCCATGGGCATCTGGGCTCCGAAGAGGCTGGTCTGGCTCTTGAACAGGCGGGCGAAGTTGTCCCAGGAAATCACCGTGGGGAACCACTTGACCGTCTCCCCCGCCTTGATGATGATGTCGCTCTGGGTCTTCACCGCACCGGTGACAATCCAGTACAGGGGGAAGATGAAGAAGATGGCCAGGGCAATGAGAATGACGGCGGCCACAACCATATAGGGTGTTACACGACTCTTGTTCACACTCCCACCCCCTTATTCCGTGGTGCCGCCGTTCATGACCTTGAACTGCACGGCACTGAAAATGGCGATGACGATGGCCAGGACCACGCCCATGGCGTCGGCATAGCCAAAGTTCTTCTCTGTCTCAAAGGCAATCTGATAGAGCAGGTACATCACGGTGCTTGTACTGTAATTCGGCCCGCCTCTGGTGAGCAGCTGGATGAGGGCGAAGCACTGGAAGCTGTTGATGGTGGTGATGATGGCCACGTACAGGGTGGTGGGCATCACCGAGGGCCACTTGATCTTCCAGAAGACCTGCAGATTGGTGGCCCCGTCCACCTGGGCGGCCTCCACCAGGGAGCTGTCCACATTGCCCAGAGCGGCCACGTAGAGCACAATGGGCTGGCCGATGGAGGTGGTGAAGAGGATAATGAGCACGCACCAGATGGCCATGGTGGCGCTCTCCGTCCAGGGCAGGGCGTCGCCCCCCGCGGCGGTGATGAGGTAGTTGAACAGTCCGTCGTACTTGGCGTACATCCACTTCCACACCACGACCACGGCCACCGAGCCGGTGACCACCGGCAGGTAGAACACGCAGCGGAAGAAGGAGCGGGCCCCCGACCTCATCTTATAGATGGCCGAGCCCACCCACAGGGAAAAGGCGGTGACGCAGGGCACGGAGACCACCACGATAATAATGGTGTTCAGGGCCGACTTCCAGAAGATCTTGTCCTGAAAGAGGCGGATGTAGTTGCTCAGGCCGATGAAGGTTCCCTGGCCGCCGTTGGCCAGACTGGCGTCGGTAAAGCTGGTGATCACACCCATGACCATCGGGTAGATCACAAACCCCACGAAGAAAAACAGCGCCGGAAGCAGGAAGAGATAGGACACCACTGTCTCCCTGCGCTGGAGGACCAGACTGCGCTTGGGCGCCTTGGTCGTTGCCATGAGTTTCCTCCCCCGTTCTCAAAAAGTTGGATTTGCGCGGCACACACTGTGCTGATAAAGGCTCCCTCCCCCCGCCTGGGCAGAGGGAGGGAGCAGGCGGCTGTCAATCAGCCGGTGGTCACGGTATTGGCGTTGGTGTTGAAGGTCTCGGCCTCGGCCGCGGCGTCGCCGCCGGCCAGCACCCGCTGGAGCAGGTTGAACCACTCGTTGCGCATGGTGGCGAAGTTGTCCAGGGTGTTGTAGTAGGGGCCGTAGTACTGGGTCCAGGAGGCCAGCAGAGCCATGTGCTCGTCGCCCTCGTACAGATCGCCGAAGGAGGTGCGCACGGGGAAGGCGTTGGTCTTCACCACGCTCTTGGGGCCCCAGGTGGGATCGTCGCAGATGAACTGGATGAAGCGCTTGGAGGCGTCAATCTTGGCCTGGTCGCCGTTGTCAAACACGCAGAAGCCGTTGACCAGGTACTCCAGCTCGGGCACTCCGTCGTCGGAGGGGAAGGGCACGGCCACCTGGGTGTAGGCGTCGTCGATGGGGGCGTAGGAGACCTCGTTGGAGGTGCCGAAGCAGAAGGTCATGGCGCAGATCTCCTTCTGGAAGTTCTGCAGCTCGTCGGAGGCCACCATGGAGTTGCCCACGTCCAGAGCGCCCTCGGACACCATGCTCTGGAGCAGCTCCAGGGCCTTGACGCCGTTGGCGTCCACGTTCCACTTGCCGTCGGAGACAATGGTGGAGGAGTACAGGTTGTTCACCAGAGCGCGGGTGCCCTGGTCGCCGCCGGAGCCGCCGCAGTACACGATGCCGGGCACGGTGGCCACGCCGGAGTCCCGCAGGGTCTCACACATCTTCACGAAATTGTCGGTGGTCCAGGTGCGGTCGCCCTCCAGGTTCACGTAGTCAATGGCGCCGGAGGCCTCCAGCATCTCCAGGTTCAGGCCCATGTAGAAGGGAGAGGAGGAGATGGGGTACATGTAGTAGGTGCCGTCCCGGCCCTGGCAGGAGGAGAGCAGGCCCTCGTTGTTCACGTCGGCCTTGAACTCGTCGGTGAACAGGTCGTTCATGTCCGCCAGGTAGCCGGCGTTGCCGTACTCGATGATGCGCCCGGGGGCGTCAAAGAGCAGGTCGGGCGCGGTGCCTGAGGTGATGGCGGTGGTGAGCTGGGCGGGGCCGTCGGTGAAGTTGATGGTAACCACCTCAATCTCCACGTCGTCATTGGCGGCCATGAAGGCGTCGGCCAGCTCCTGCTCGTAGCCGGAGTCCACCCCGAAGGTGGGGAAGGCCCACCAGGTGATCTTGGTCTTGCCGGAGGCGTCGCCGCTGCCGCCGTCGGCGGCGGGGCTGCTGCTGCCGCCGGGGGTGCTGCTGTTGGAGCAGGCGGCCAGCCCCACACTCAGGCACAGCGCCAGCGCCAGCGCAAGAAACCGCTTGGTCTTCTTCATTGTGTCGTCCTCCTAAAATTTTCATAAATTTCGTTCCGTCTCTCTCCGGAGTCCTTGGTCAAATTGTATAATTCCAGATCCTGTTTGTCAATAGATTTCTCAAAGAAATTTTCACAAAAATTTTACACTGCAAATTTTTTTCAACCCAGGGTATGGAAGACCGTCCTGCCGGAGGAAGTTCCGCCAGGAGGCTTCCCGCCCGCCCCTTCCGGGGCGGGCCCTGTTTTATCCGCGTTACACGTGCTTGCCGGCCAGCACGTCGGCCACCTGCTTGCGCCTGCGCCGGCAGCCCTCCATATCCCGGCGGCACACCTCGCTGAAGAGCACGTCCACCAGGTAGAGCTGGGCGATGCGGGCGGCAATGGAGCCCAGCTGGAGGGGGCCCTCCCGGGAGCCGCACTGGAGCACCACGTCGGCGTAGGCCGCCCCGGGGGACTTGGGGAAGCGGGTGACGAAGATGGCCTTGGCACCCCGCTCCCGGATGATCTTCATGATGTCCACCACGTCCCGGGTGGCTCCGGAGTAGGAGAAGTACATCACCACGTCCCGCTGCGTCAGCTGGCAGGCGGCGATGGACTGCAGGTGGGAGTCCCAGACGGGGACGAAGTTGGGGAAGGTGGTGGAGAAGAGGTGGGCGCACTCCTGAGCCAGGAGCATGGAGCCGCCCAGACCCATGCACACCACCTTCTCCGCTCCCAGGAGCAGATCGGCGGCCCTGGTGAGGGCCTCCGGCCGGATGAGCTCCAGGGTCTGGGTCATGGCGTCCAGGTCGGCGGCGTAGATCTTGCGGCACATGTCGGGGATGCTGTCCGTCTCCAGCACCTCGCCGGCCAGGGGGTTGGTGTCATCGCTCTTGGCGGTGGAGTTTGCCACCGCCAGCTTGAAGGCATTGTACCCCTTGTAGCCCAGCCGGCGGCAGAAGCGGGAGATGGTGGCCTCCGCCACCCCCGCCTCCTCTGCCAGCTCGGAGATGGACATGAACTGGGTCTTCTGCTGGTGGAGCACCACGTAGTCGGCCACCTTCTTCTCCGCGCCGGTGAGCTGGTAGTATTCGTTGTCGATTTTGGCAAATACGTTTCCCGCCGGCATGGGACTAACCCTGGCCTTTCTCCAGAAGCTGACCCAGCATCTGATCGCACAGGATCAGCATCCGGGGCAGGTGGAAGGGTCCCTTGAAGGTGCTGCCCTTGCAGGCGGGCAGGGTGGGGGTACCGTCCCGGTGCAGATAGCCGTACCACTCACCGTACTCCGGGTCTGCAAAGCAGCGCTTGCAGAAGTCCAGGGTCTTCTCAAACCAGTCCAGATACTTCTCATCCCCGGTGTCCCGGTAGATCATCAGGCTGGCGATGAGGGTCTCGTTGTGGGGCCACCACAGCTTCATGTCGTGCTCGTAGGCCTCGGGGGGCTTGCCCAGGCAGTCCAGGAAGTAGAGCAGTCCGCCGTACTCCTTGTCCCAGCCGGCCTCAATGGCCTGGTCAAAAATCTTCACGGCGGTGGCGTACTGCTCCTTGTCCCCCTTGCGGTTGGCGTCCTCCATCACAAACCAGGAGCACTCGATGTCGTGGCCGGGGTTGACGATGCGCCCCTCGGTGACCTCCCCCCTGAACTCCCCGTCAGGGCCCACGTTCTCCAGGGTGCAGCCCAGCTCGGGCTTGTAGTGGTACTTGAAAATCTCCTCCACGCACACCTTGGCCCGCTCGTTGTACAGTTTCTCCTGCTCCGGGTCCACACGGCGCATCACCGAGGTGATGTTCAGGTAGATCATGGAGTTGCCCAGGGCCCGGCCGGTGCGGGTGGACTTGGGCCCCATGCCGGTGGGGTCGGCAATCAGGCCGTGGTTGAGATCCCAGATGAGGTCATAGGCAAAGCGGGCCCGCTCCAGGCACGCCTTCTCCCCGGTAACCCCGTAGTACTCCGCGTTGGCGATGGCGTAGAATCCCTCGGAGAAGTTGTACCGCCGCTGGCGCAGGGGCTGGCCGTCGGCGGTGACGGTGAAGTACATCCGATTGCCCGCCTGGCGGTTGATGCAGTACTTCTCCATGAAGTCCAGGCAGCTCTTGCTGGCCGCCAGCCACTCCGGCTTCGTGCCGTAGGTATGGCACAAAAAGGCGAACAGCCAGGCGCAGCGGGCCTGCATCCAGACGCTCTTGTCGGTGGAGAAGACCTTGCCCTCCCGATCCAGGCAGGTGTACACCCCGCCGTGCACCGGGTCCATTCCGTTTTTCAGCCAGAAGGCCACACACTCATCCAGCTGATCCCTGATCCACTTGCGATGGCCGCTCAGTCTTTCAAAATCCATTTGAAATTCCACCTTTCTCGGAGGCTCGTTCCCCCGTTCGTACCCCCATCATACCCGCCGTCCCAACCCCCGTCAAGGGAATTTTGAAAATTATTTTCAAAATCTTGAAAAATTGCTTGACAGATTTGAAAAAACTGATAGCCTATAAGCGAAGAGTACTGTCTGCTTTTTACAAAAAGGAGGAAATACGATGCATCACCTTGGAATCGAAGTTCCTGTGAAGAATATCCCGGAGCTGGATCCCGGTTTCCTTCCCCTGGGCAAATTCGCCGCCGCCTTCCTCCGCAGCGCCCAAAAGCCGCTGGACATCGCGGTGGAGCGGGCCAGGGGCGAGGTGGCCGTATACAAGACCTTTATCCATGGCACCCCCGCCATGGCCGCGGCGGACCGCTACTATGTGGATCGGATCATCAAAATGCTGCTGTGGATGAAGGGCGGCTTCAGGGTCTACCTCAGCGGGGACGAGGGGATCTATGAGTCCGTGCGGGAGAGCTACCGCCCAGGCGGTTCCCGGGCCTTCGACGCGGAGTTCATGTCCAACGTGTACGAGCGGCCCTTCGAGGTGATCCATTGCGCCCAGGTGCCTGCCGAGTCCAGCAATCCCCAGGCGGTGGGCCGCCACCTGGGCGGCTGCCGCATCGGCTTTGACGCGGGGGGCTCCGACCGGAAGGTGTCCGCCGTCATCGACGGGGAGCCGGTATTCTCCGAGGAGGTGGTGTGGTTCCCCAAGACCACCGCCGACCCCGACTACCACTACGACGGCATTGTCTCCGCCCTCAAGTCCGCCGCCGCCCACATGCCCCGGGTGGACGCGGTGGGGGTGTCCTCCGCGGGCATCTACATTGAAAACCGCACCATGGTGGCCTCCCTGTTCCTCAAGGTGCCCAAGGAGGACTTTGACGCCAAGGTGAAGGACATCTACATCCGGGCCATTACCGACACCTTCGGGGACGTGCCCTACGTGGTGGCCAACGACGGCGACGTTTCCGCCCTGGCGGGGGCCATGAGCCTGGAGGAGAACAACATTCTGGGCATCGCCATGGGCACCAGCGAGGCGGTGGGCTTTGTGGACGCCAATGGCAACATCACCGGCTGGCTCAACGAGCTGGCCTTCGCCCCGGTGGACGTGTCCCCCAACGCCATGGAGGACGAGTGGAGCGGGGACATCGGCTGCGGCGTCAAGTACTTCTCCCAGGACTCTGTGATCAAGCTGGCCCCCGCCGCCGGCATCACCCTCTCCCCCGACCTGTCTCCCGCCGAGAAGCTCAAGGCGGTGCAGAAGCTGATGGAGCAGGAGGGCTCCCCCGCCGAGGCCATCTACCGCTCCATCGGGGTGTACCTGGGCCACTCTCTGGCCCTCTACCACCACTTCTACGGCTTCAGGCACGTGCTGCTGCTGGGCCGGGTGATGTCCGGCCGGGGGGGCGACATCATCCTGGACACCGCCAAGGCGGTGCTGGCCGACGAGTACCCCCAGGTTGCCGCTCTCATCAACCCCACCCTGCCCGACGAGAAGGCCCGCCGGGTGGGCCAGAGCGTGGCCGCCGCCTCCCTGCCCGAGCTGGGCTGACCCCTGTGAAACGGAAAACCCGCGGAGTCCTTCCGGACTCCGCGGGTTTTTGATTTACTCCTCCTCCTCAGGCGGGGCGGGAGGCAGATAGGGCCTGAAAATCCGCTCCAGCAGGGGGGCGAAAATCAGGCACACCACCGCCGGCAGCACCGCCACCGGCAGCCAGAAGCGGGCGCAGGCCCACACGGCGGCGGAGAGCACCGCCGCCATGAGCACCGTGGAGGGCAGGTGGGCCGCCGCCAGCCTGGCGCAGGCGCCCAGCAGCCCCCCCACCCCGAAGGTGAACCGGGAGAGCACCGGGAAGAGGTAGCACACAAACCCGATGGGGAGCAGCAGCACCACCAAAAAGGCCACGTAGGCCACATAGCCCCCCGGCCCGGCCAGGGCGGAGAGCCAGAGCAGGTTGCGCAGGCACCACAGGCCGAAGGCCGCGGCCAGCACCACCAGGGTGGTGAGGGCCCCTACCCTGAAGTTCTGCCGGAAGGAGTGGAAGAAGGCCCGGTAGGGCTGCCCCTCCCCCCGCAGCAGGCACTTCTCCACCGTGTAGTACAGCGCCGCGCTGGACGGCCCGATGGTGAACACCGGCAGGCAGCACGCCGTCCACAGCAGGCTGAGCAGGATGATGTCCACCGCCTTGCCGGTGATGCGGAAAAAGCCGTTGTCCGGGTTGAAAATGCGCCCCATACCGCGCCCCCTCTCCCCTCCCCGCCGGGAGGGCTGTTTTTCGCCTGGGGTCTGTTCCGCAATTCCTATTCTACCCCATCCTTTGCAAAAGGTCAAACCGCGGGCTTTCTCCCCCAGTGCAGGGCCGCCGCCCCCAGCAGGTAGGGCCGCCAGGCGCACTCCTCCAGCCCCTGCCGCGCGAAAAGGGCGGCCAGCTCCGCCGGGGCGAGAAAGCTGCGGGTGGAGGTGTACAGCCAGCGGTACTCCGCCCCGTCCCGTCCCCCCAGCAGGGTGACCAGGTGCTTGAAGTAGAGGGTGTAAAAGGGCCGCACCAGGGGGGAGCGGGGGTAGAAGGAGTCCAGGCAGAACACCCAGCCCCCCGGCCGCACCACCCGGGCCAGCTCCGCCGCCGCCCGGGGGTAGTCGGCCAGGTTGCGCAGGCCGAAGGAGATGACCGCGCAGTCAAAGCTGCCGTCGGGAAAGGGAAGCTCCAGGGCGTTGCCCCGGAGGAAGCGCAGGTTGTCCACCGGGTGGGCGGCCAGCCGCTTTTGGGCCACCGCCAGCATCTCCGGGGAGAAGTCCAGCCCGGTCACCGCCGCCCCGGGCATAGCCCGGGCCAGGGCCAGGGAGAGATCTCCCGTGCCGCAGCACACGTCCAGCACCCGCCGGGGCTCCAGGGCCGCCGCCCGGCCCGCCAGCTCCCCCTTCCAGCGCCGGTGCAGGCCCAGGCTGATCAAATCGTTCATCCGGTCGTACCGCCCGCTGATGCGCTCAAAGACGGCGTAGACCTTCTCCTCCTTGCCGTTCTTGCTCATGCCATACCTCCCCGGATGAGATGGGCGGCGATCATGGCGCAGTAGAGGGTGGTATACCCCACGTGCAGCCCCAGCGCCGCCCCCATGCAGGCCCCCCGCTCCCCGGGGGTGAAGGAGAGGCGGGCCAGGCTCCGCAGGCGCAGGGCGGCGCTCACCCCCAGCAGGGGCAGCAGAAAGGCACCCCGGGGAAAGCAGACCAGCACCAGCGCCCCCATGAGCACCGCCGCCCCCCCGGCCAGCAGCCGCAGCAGCGCCGCCGCCCGCCGCCGGCCCAGCAGCACCGGCAGGGTGCGCCGCCCGGCGGGGCCGTCCCGCTCCACGTCGCAGGTGTTGTTGGTGAGCATGATAAGCCCCACGGTGATCACCAGGGGGAGAGCCAGGGGGATGGCCTCCAGCCCGCTGCCCCCCGCCAGGGCGGCCAGGCAGGCGGCGGGGATAAGCCCTCCCATCACCACCCCGGAGAAGCACTCCCCCAGAGGCAGGTAGGAGATGGGCAGCCGCCCCCCGGAGTAGAGCACCACCACTGCGCCCCCCGCCAGACCGTAGACCAGGGGAGCCCAGCCGGAGGCCCACACCACATACCCCCCCGCCAGGGCGGCCAGGGCCAGAAAGGCGATCCCCAGGGCCAGGGCGGCGGAGGGAGCCACCCCCCGGTAAACCAGGGCGGCGTCGGTGGGGTCGGGGGAGTTGGCCAGGGTGTCGGTGCCCTTGACAAAGTCGAAGTAGTCGTTCAGGGTGTTCACCGCGCACTGGAGGAGCACGGCGGCGCACAGCAGGCACAGCGCGATCTCCGGCGCCACCTGTCCCCCGCTGCCCGCCGCGCCCAGCAGAATTCCCAGGGCGGCCGGCCCCACGCTGGCCGGCCAGGTGTGGGGGGCGGCCAGCTCCACCGCCCCGGTGAGGGTCATCCCCCGTCCCCTACGTCCCATCTGCCTCTCCCCTCTCCTTGTCCATGTTGTTACAGACTACCCTGCCCGCCGCCCTTTGTCAAGGGGCGGGCGCTTTGCGGCGGGGCGGATTTGTGGTATGATGGAGAAAAAGCGGGGCGGCCGCCCCGCGCAGTCAAGCACAGGAGGGATGTCTCATGCGTATCCTCTTCGCCCCCGACTCCTTCAAGGGCTCCCTCTCCGCCGGGGCGGTGTGCGCCCTGCTGGAGGAGCAGGCCGGGCTGATCTTCCCCGGCTGTGAGACCATAAGCCTGCCCATGGCGGACGGCGGGGAGGGCACCCTGGAAATTCTCACTGAGATTGCCGGGGGAAAGCGGGTGGAGGTACCCGTGCTGGGGCCCCGGTTTGAGCCCCGGCGGGCGGAGTACGCCCTGCTGCCCGGGGGAACCACCCTCATCGAGATGGCCGCCGCCTCCGGCCTGCCCCTGGTGCCCCCGGAGGAGCGCAATCCC
>CALWWS010000228.1 GCA_944385305.1 uncultured Oscillospiraceae bacterium
CCCAGGGCCTCCCGCTGGGGCACCAGCACCTTGCGGTCGTAGCAGGAGAAGGCGTTGTCCACCAGGGCGCTGTCCGGCCTGCGGGTGAACAGGGAGACCACGGGAACAAGAATCAGCCCGGCGATCATACAGAAGGCGCCTGCGTTGATGGGGGACTGGAGCACCACGGGAAAGGCGGAATTGGCGAAGATGTTGGCCAGCATCACCACCACGGAGAACAGGAAGCTGCACCAGCACCCGGCGCTGGTGGCCTTTTTCCAGTACAGCCCGTAGAGGAAGGGAGCCAGAAAAGCGCCGGCCAGAGCGCCCCAGGAAACGCCCATCAGCTGGGCAATGAAGGTGACGTTGGAGTTGTACTGTACAATAGCCAGGATCACCGAGATGGCAATAAAAACCACGATGAGGCAGCGCATGAGGAATACCTGCTTTTTCTCGCTCATCTCGGGAATAAAATTGTCCTTTAAAAAGTCCAGCGTGAGGGTGGAGCTGGATGCCAGCACCAGGGAGGACAGGGTGGACATGGAGGCGGAGAGCACCAGAATGACCACGATGGCGATGAGAATGTCGGGCAGCCCGGAGAGCATGGTAGGGATAATGGAGTCGTATCCGCCCGTAGCGATATCCACCTGGTCGGAGAACAGGCGGCCGAAGCCCCCCAGGAAGTAGCACCCGCCCGCCACAATGGCGGCAAAGATGGTGGAGATGACCATGCCAGAGCCGATGGATTTCTCGCTCTTGATGGCGTAGAATTTCTGTACCATCTGGGGCAATCCCCAGGTGCCCAGGGAGGTGAGCAGCACCACGCCCAGCAGGTTGAGGGGATCGGGGCCGAAGAAGGAGGCAAACACCCCGGGGGTATCCGAGACGGCGGGGTCGCTGATCCGGGCCAGCCCGTCCAGGGCCGCCATGAAGCCCCCCTGGCTCTTGAGCACCGCCACAATGACGGCGCAGATGCCGAAGATCATGATAATGCCCTGGATAAAATCGTTGATTGCGGTGGCCATGTAGCCCCCCGCGATGACGTACACCCCGGTGAGCACCGCCATGACAATGACACAGATGGAGTAGTCAATGTGGAAGGCCATGCCGAACAGACGGCTCAGACCGTTGTAGAGGGAGGCGGTGTAGGGGATGAGAAAAATAAAGGTGATGGCCGAGGCGGCAATTTTCAGGGACTTACTGCCGAAGCGTTTGCCAAAAAACTCGGGCATGGTGGCGCTGTCCAGGTGCTGGGACATGATGCGGGTGCGCCGCCCTAGCACCGCCCAGGCCAGCAGGGAGCCCAGCAGGGCGTTGCCGATGCCCGCCCAGGTGGCGGCAATGCCGTACTTCCAGCCGAACTGTCCCGCGTAGCCCACAAAGACCACGGCGGAGAAGTAGGAGGTACCGTAGGCAAAGGCGGTGAGCCACGGGCCCACCGAGCGCCCGCCCAGCACAAATCCGCTTACATCCGTAGAGTTCTTGCGGCAATACAGGCCAATGCCCACCATGACCGCAAAGAAAATGAGAAGCAAAATGATTTTGATTGCCATACCGGATACTTCCTCTCACACACGTTGGTTTATTGCTTTGCTCTGTTGAAGTTTAACGCATAAAAGCAATAAAGTCAAGAGGAAATTAAAAAAGGCCGCCTGCGCATTGGGCGCAGGCGGCCTGAGGGGCAAGGGACTTTATTTGTAGGAGTCGGCCAGGGCCTGGAAGCGGGGCAGGGCCCGCTCAATCATCTCAGTCTGGACGCAGTAGGCGATGCGCACATGGCCGGGGGCGCCGAAGCCGGAGCCGGGCACCAGCAGCAGGTCGAACTGCTTGGCCCGCTCGCTGAAGGCCAGATCGTCGGCCTCCAGGCTGCGGGGGAAGAGGTAGAAGGCGCCGCCCGGCTGGGCCACATGGTAGCCCATCTCCCGCAGAGCGCCGGTGAGCAGGGCGCAGTTGCGCTCATACACCGCCAGATCGGCGGTGAGATCGCAGCACAGGGAGGTGACCTGCTGGAACAGACTGGGGGCGTTTACATACCCCAGGGCGCGCCCCGCCCCGGCCACCGCGGCGTACACCTGTCCCGCGTCGGTCACCTGGCCGGGCACCAGTACATACCCAAGCCGCTCCCCGGGCAGGGAGAGGGACTTGGAGAAGGAGTAGCACACAATAGTGTCCCGGTAGAGGTGGGGAATCCAGGGCACGGTGACCCCGGAGAAGGCGATCTCCCGGTAGGGCTCGTCGGAGATGAGATAGATGGGGTGACCATACTCCCCGCTCTTTTGGGTGAGCAGGGCGGCCAGCCTCTCCAGGGTGGCCTGGCTGTACACCACACCGGAGGGATTGTTGGGGCTGTTCACCACCACGCCCTTGGTGTGAGGGGTAATGGCCTTCTCCAGGGCGTCAAAGTCGATCTGGAAGTGTTCGATCTCCGGGGGGACCACCACCATCTGGGCCCCGGCGCTGCGGATAAACACCCCGTACTCCGGGAAGTAGGGGGCCAGTACCACAAACTCGTCCCCCGGGCAGGTCAGACCGCGGAACACGCAGCACAGGGCGGCGGCGGCCCCCACGGTGAGGTAGAGCTGGTCGGCAGTGTAATCGCCGCCGAAGCGGCGGTTGAGAGACTGGGCAAAGCGCTCCCGGGCCTGGGCGTCTCCCTGAGCACTGGTATAGCAGTGGATGAGATCGGGCTGCTCCGTCAGAATCTTGACGGCAGTCTGGTTCACCTGGGGAGGCGCGGGGACGCTGGGGTTGCCCAGGGAGAAGTCAAAGACCTGGTCGGCCCCCACCACCGCGGCCCGCTGCTTGCCGTATTCAAACAACTCCCGAATGACCGAGCGGGCGGTGCCCAGCTCCAGCATCTGTTGAGAAACCATGCAGAAACCCTCCAAAATGTTGATTGCAGCCATTATAGCACGGGGCTTTCCTGGTGTAAAGCGTTGAAACGGGGGGTGGAAAGGGGGCGGGGGACGTGCTATAATGGCTGGCAGCTGATTTCGGGGAGGAGAGAGTGTATGCGACAGGAGACCGGCCGCCTGGCGATGGAGCTGCGCCATCAGCTCCACGCCTACCCGGAGCTGTCCGGGAGCGAGGGAGAGACAAAAAGGCAGCTGATGGAATTTCTCCGCGCCCACACCAGCCTGGAGCTGGTGGATCGGGGTGCGTGGTTTTACGCGGTGTACCGGGCGGGGCGGGGTACTCCCATCGCCTTCCGGGCGGATTTCGACGCCCTGCCCATTCAGGAGCGGAGCGAGCTGGCCTACCGCTCTCAAAATCCCGGGGTATCCCACGCCTGCGGCCACGACGGACACAGCGCCGCCCTGGCCGCCCTGGCTCTGGAGCTGGACGAGCGGGGGGCGGAGCGGGATGTATACCTCATCTTCCAGCATGCCGAGGAAACCGGGGCGGGGGGCGAGGTGTGCGCCGGGCTGCTGGAGGAGATGGGGATTGAGGAGGTGTATGCCTTTCACAGCATCTCCGGGTATCCGGCGGGGGCGGTGTGCCTGCGCCCGGGCACCATGAACTGTGCCTCCAAAGGATTGATTCTCCGTCTGGAGGGGACGCCCGCCCACGCCAGCACCCCGGAGCTGGGGCGCAATCCCGCCCTGGCGGCTGCCCACCTTGTGGATGGACTGGAGGCCCTTACCCGGCCGGAAGACCACCGGGGACTTGTCATGTGCACCGTTGTGCATATCGCGGTGGGGGAGCCCGCCTTCGGCATCTCCGCCCACCGGGGGGAGGTGCGCCTCACCCTGCGGGCGGAGCACCAGCAGGAGCTGGAGCGGCTGGAGGAAGAGGTGACCGCTCTGGCAGCTCGGGAGGCGGCGCAGTGCGGCCTGACTTTGAGCATGGATTCTCAGGACGTCTTTCCCGCAACGGTAAACCACCCTGCAGCGGTGGAGAAGGTGGAGCGGGCGGCCGCCGCGCTGGGCATGTCTGTGGTACGGATGGAGCACCCCATGCGGGCCTCGGAGGACTTCGGGCACTATCTCCGCCGCGCCCCCGGCGCCCTCTTTTTGCTGGGCAACGGGGAGGGATATCCTCCCCTCCATGCCGACCAGTTTGACTTTTTGGACAGCCACATCCCGGCGGCCTGTGAGCTCTTTTCCCAACTTGTGGGATTAACCTTGTGAAAATACACAGGAAATTGGGGGAAGGTTGCTGTATAACCTCCCATTATTGACAAAAAGAGCGAAATCTGTTACTCTAAATGAGGACAGAGAAGCCGCAGCAGGGGACACAGCCGCCGTCCAGCCGGAATCTGCGGCTTGCCCGGCTAGAAGACGCGATCCAGCACCGCCGCCCACAGGGGGATGGTGGCCACCGACAGCAGGGTGGAGAGCAGGATGGCGCTGGAGGCCTCCAGCCTGGCCTCGGGATTTGGATTGAATTGGATGGTGTAGGTTGCCAGCATTCCCGCACAGGGGAGTGCGGCGTAAAGCACCACCACTTTTTTAATCATGGGGTCAATGGGCAGCAGCCACAGCACCGCCAGCGTGACCGCAGGGGCCAACAGATCCCGCAGAAGAGGCAGGCGCAGGTATTTGGGACGCACCAGGCTGCGCAGATTGTATTTTCCAATGGTAATCCCGCACAGCACCATTCCCATGGGGGAGCAGACATCGGACAGCCCGTCCACCACATTGGTGAGCACCCCGGGCAGCCGCAGGCCGGTAAAGTAGAGAATCAGCCCCACCACCACCCCGGCCAGAGGGGGATTGAGCCACTGTTTGAGCACCTCCCGGCGGGAGCGCCGGCGGGATCCCGTCCCGGCGGGGGAGAGCAGGGGGCCCACCAGGCTGTAGTAGAGCACCCGGATGGGTGCGGTAAAGATCACAAAGTAAAAAAGACCTTCCTGTCCGTAAAGGGCGTCCACCATGGGAAGCCCCATAAAGGTGAAATTGGACAGGTAGATGCCAAAGCGATCCACCCGGGCCACGTCGGTTTTCCCCAGCCCCAGGTAGAACAGATGCCCCACTCCCAGCAGCAGAGCGCACACCAGGATGGCCAGTCCCAGCAGCAGCGGGAAGTTGGCCAGCTCATCAGGGGAGTAGGGCAGGGAGAGGGAGTGGATAATCATGCAGGGCAGGGCGAAATTGACGATAAAGCCGCTGAGCGATTTGTCAAAACCCTCCCCGATGACCTTCAGCTTGCGGGCAAAGACGCCGATGGCGATGTAGATAACAATCTGTATGGAGAGCTGAAGTGCCGTCATGACTGCTCACCTGTCCTTTCCCTGTTTGTGGATCTCCATTCCAGTTTACAACATGGGAGGTGGGAGCGCAAGAGATGGCCGTCAATTAAAAGTGTGCCACCTGGCACACAGTGGCGCGTGTGACACGGTGACACACTGTGTGACAGCTTGTGCCAGAAAGTACCCGCTGGAACAGGGTGGAATTTTCCCGAGACTTTTATCCCAGAGAAATGGAATAAATTTTTGAGCATTGCCGGGCCTTGCAAAATCAGGGCTTGCGAAAAAATGGCCAATGGTATGGCGGACAAAACACAAAGTTGGCATACAAATTGCATAAAAGTTCATAGAGCTTCAATCGACGGGCGGTGCACCCCCGTCCTTTGGGCCTTACGCATGAGGCATACAATAAAACCATCGGAGTTGAAAGGAGCAAACAATTATGGCAAAGATCGGTTGGATTGGACTGGGCAACATGGGCGCTCCCATGAGCACGAACCTGGTAAAGGCTGGCAACGAGGTCATCGTGTGGAACCGCACCAAGTCTAAGGCGCAGCCCGTTCTGGATGCCGGCGCCGCCTGGGCCGACTCCCCCAAGGAGATCGGTGAGAAGTGCGACATCGTGTTCACCATGGTGGCCGACGGCCCCACCCTGCTGAAGGTGGCTCTGGGCGATGACGGCGCTCTGGCCGGCATGTCCGACGGCAAGATCCTGGTTGACATGAGCACTGTCTCCGCTGAGGAGTCCGCCACCGTTGCCGAGGCTGCCAAGGCCAAGGGCGTTGAGCTGGTTCGCGCTCCTGTTACCGGTTCCACCGCTCTGGCTGCCAACGCCAGCCTGGGCATCCTGGCTTCCGGCGATAAGGCTACTTACGAGAAGGTTCTGCCCTACTTCGAGAAGATGGGCAAGAATCAGTTCTACCTGGGCTCCGGCGAGCAGGCCCGCATCATGAAGCTGTGCCTGAACCTGATGATCGCCAGCACCATGCAGATGGAGGCCGAGGCCGTTGTTCTGGCCGAGAAGGCCGGCATCGAGACCCGCCAGGCCTGCGACATCATCGCCGGCTCCGCCGCTGGTTCTCCCCTGACCGGTTACAAGGCTGCCCTGATCGCCGGCGGCGAGTACGCCCCCGCTTTCAGCGTCAAGCTGATGATGAAGGACCTGGATCTGGCTCTGGCCGCCGGCAAGCAGTATGGCGTGCCCCTGCCCAGCACCGCTCTGACCCGTCAGTCCCTGCAGTCCGCTGCCGCCACCGGCCGCGCCGAGAAGGACTTCTCCGTGCTGACTCAGTGCCTGGAGGAGCAGTCCGGCTACAAGCGTCCCTGATTAGCGCGCAAATTCCCACGCGATATAATCACAAAGTATAGGAGGAATTCAAAATGTTCAAGGCTTATGTCCAGAACTACTACGACATGCAGGCTATGTGCCCCGTGCAGCACGTGATGGCTCACTCCGCTCCCTTTGCCAACGCCATCAAGATGGGCTATGATCCCGCCGGCCCCGACTGGACTTATCAGTACTTCTCCACCTGCGAGATCACCTTCGGCGGCGCTGCTCTGGTTGCCAACCACGGCCCCGCTGATCACGTGTTCTACATCCTGGACGGCTACGGCTACTCCATGATGAACGGCAAGCGCTACACCTTCAAGCCCGGCGACATTATGTGGACTCCCGGCAACTGCGACCACGAGATGTATCCCGACGGCACGGCTACGCTGAAGTTCCTGGTCACCCTGTGCCCCCGCGGCTTCAAGGCTTCCGAGCCCTACATCAAGAACGTCAACGACGCCAAGGTCACTGAGAAGGACGGCGTGATCTTCCACACTCTGGCCGACGAGGAGATCAGCGGTTCCGGCTCTCAGGAGTTCCACATTGTGGACGTGCTGCCCGGCAAGACCCTGACCCTGGACACCCCCAAGTCCGACGTTATCGCCTATATGTACAATGGTCAGTGTGTGGCCACTGTCGACGGCGAGAAGCTG
>CALWWS010000229.1 GCA_944385305.1 uncultured Oscillospiraceae bacterium
TTTAAGAAGAAAAGGGACGCTGGGGACCGAAGATCCCGGCGCAGTCCGCCGCCGCCTGCTCCAGAGCTCCGGTGAGCTCCCCCGAGGCGTCCGCCGGGACGGCGGAGGCGTCGGTGAGGGTAAAGACCCGCTGCGTCCCGTCCCGGCGCACCATGAGCATGGGGGCGTACTCCCAGCCGGTGACCGAGGCCTCCCCCTCCGGGGTGCGGGTGAGCTGGAGGGTGAGCACCGCCGTGGTGTCCGTGAGAGGGTCCACCTGGGAGGAGATGAAGTTGCCCAGGCTGTAGCACACAAAGCCGGTGCGCTCTGAACCGTCCCAGCCGGGCACCCTGCGCTCCTCCAGGGGCTGGGGCACGTGGGAGTGGCCCCCCAGCACCAGATCCGCCCCGTTGGCGATGAGCAGGTCGGCCAGTTCCTCCTGGTAGGCGTTCTGGGTGGTGCGGTACTCCACCCCCCAGTGGACGAGCACCGCGATGAGATCGGTGTCCAGCGCCCGGGCGGCCGCCAGGTCGGCCTCCAGCCGGGCGGTGTCCGGGGTGGTGAGGGTAGTGAGGTAGTCGGTATTGAAGAGATTGACCGCATACTCCCGCCCGGCGGGCAGGGGGATGCCGTTGGTGCCGTAGGTGTAGCCCAGAAAGGCCACCGAGATGCCCCCCACATCGGCCACATAGATGGGCTCCGCCCCCTCCTCCGCCGTGCGGCTGGTGCCCACGTGGGCCAGGCCCGCCTCGTCCAGGGCGTCCAGGGTGGAGACAAGCCCGTCATACCCCCGGTCCAGGCAGTGGTTGTTGGCGGTGAGCATCAGGTCAAAGCCCAGCTGGGCCAGGCCGTCCGCCAGGGCGGCGGGGGAGCGGAAGGCGGGGTAGCCCGAGTAGGGGGGCTGCTGGGCCAGGGTGGTCTCCAGGTTGGCCACGGCGTAGTCCGCACCCTCCACATAGGGGCGGGCGGCCTCAAAGATGGGGGCATAGTCGTACCCTCCCGCCGCCTCGTCCCAGGCGTCGTTGGTCACCGGCATGTGGCTCATCACGTCGCCGCACACCGCCAGGGTGGCCACGGTGGGCTCCGGCTCCGGCGTGGGGGTGGGGGTGGGCGCGGGCGCGGCGCTCTGCGCCGGGGGAGGGGCGGCGGGGGTATCCGCCGGGGCGGAGAGCCGGCAGCCCCCCAGCAGCAGGGCGGGAATGAGAATGAGGGGGGCAAAGCGGGTCAGGCTGGGCAAGGTCAGATTCCTCCTTCCTGGGCGGGGCTGTACACCGCCCGGGCGATCTCGCCGCACACGGCATACACCCCGTATTCGTCGGTTACGCCGTCCGCCCCGGTGGTGAAGACCACCACCCCGTCCCCCGTGGCCGGGTCGTAGGACAAAAGGCCGTAGAAGCCGTAGGCCGACCCGGTGTGGTAGTAGATGGCCTCCCGCCCGTACATGTCATATTGCAGGCGCAGGGGGCGGCACTGGCAGAAGGTGCTCTCCTTGTAGGTCACGGGCTGCTCCAGGGGGGTCTCCAGGTAGGCCACCGCCTCCGGGGAGAGGAGCTGCTCCCCCTGGTACTCCCCGTCCCGGGCCAGCAGGGCGGTGAGCTGGGCCATGTCCCCCGCGCTGCAGGTGAAGCCCCCGGCGAAGAAGTTGCCCCGGTAGCCCGGCTGGGGATAGCACACATAGCCCAGCATCTCCCCCACCGTGCGGCTCACCCCGCCCCCCTGGTAGAGAGGGGCCAGCAGCTGGGTGTGCTCCACGCTGCCCGGCTCAAAGGCCGCGTCCCCCCCCAGGGGGGTGAGCAGGCCCTCGTCCAGCACGTCGTCCAGCACCTGGCCGGCGGCCAGCTCCAGGGTCATGCCCAGCACGGAGAAGCCGTAGTTGTTGTACGCCCAGCCCGAGAGGTCCCCGGGACACACCGCCCGGTAGCCGCTCCCCGCCAGGCGGGCGCGGGCCGCCGTCCCCTTCAGGGCGGAGAGGCTGGTGGAGTCAATGAGGGAGGAGGTGTGGGTGAGCAGGCTGTCCACCGTCACCGGCGTATCCGGGTAGCTGGGGTTTGCCACCGGGCTGCCCCAGTAGAGGGCGATGTCTGCGTCAGGCTCCACCGCCCCGTCGTCCAGGAGCAGGGCGGCGCTCAGCCCCACCGCCACCTTGGTGAGAGAGGCGCAGCGCAGCTTGTGCTCGGGCGTCATGGCCACGCTGTCCTTCACCGCCCAGCCCCAGGCGGACTGGAGGGCGACCTGCCCGCCCTCTATCACCGCCGCCTGCACCCCCATGGCCCCGTGGGCTTCCCCGGCGGCGGCCACCGCCCCGTCCAGCTGGGCCTGGGTGATGGACGGCTCCGGCTCCGGGGTGGGGGTGGGCGTGGGGGTGGACGCCGGGGAGTAGACCGGCGTGACCGCCGCCCCCGCGGCGTGGACGGCGGCATCCTGCCCGCCCGGCGCGGCGCAGGCGGACAGCAGGGCGCTTGCCCCCAGGCAAAAAGCCAGACACAGCGGTGTGAGCTTCACGGCACAACAGCCTCCTTTTCGACCCAGTATACCATG
>CALWWS010000230.1 GCA_944385305.1 uncultured Oscillospiraceae bacterium
ACGGTGACCATGTAGGGGTTGGCCCCGTAGAGCTCCCCCAGCAGGGCCGCGCGGCCCGTGTCGGTGAGAAAGGGCTCCACCTGGCTGTACTCCACCACCCAGGGCTCCCGCCCGGTGTAGAGCTCCACCATCTCGGCCACGTACCGCCGGGTGCCCCGGATGCGGTAGAGCTCCATCCCCCGGCGCACCAGGGTGCGCAGCTTCTCCTCAGGCCACAGGTAGCCGTCCTCCACGTCCAGCCAGCTTGCCAGCCACTCCAGATACTCTCCCCCCGCCACCTCCGGGTCGAAGCGGCGGGCCGCCTGGCGGATGTCCTCGTCCAGATCGTCGTACAGGGACTGGAAGATCCCCAGAAAGCGCTGGGTGAAGGAGCTGCCTGCCGGGTCGGTCTGGTACACCTCGGGCAGGTACTCCAGCCAGGTCTGCCTGGGAAAGCGCAGGCGGAGATCCCCGATCCGTGGGGACTGCCCCCCCTGGGGCAGCAGCTCCGCCCGGAACCACAGGTAGCGCCCGGTGAGCTGGTGGAGCAGCACGTCCCGGGGAGTCCGGGCGGTCATGGCCAGCCAGGGCCGGCTCAGCTCCAGGCGATCCCCGTCGGTGAGGGCGGGATCCCGGAGCAACTCGTCCAGATCCCGCTCCCGCCCCCGGAAGAACACCCTGCGCGCCTCGGCGCAGTAGAAGGAAAACCGGACGCTGGCCTCCCCCGGGCCGGTGCACGCCATGGTCAGCCGGTGCCACACCGTCTCCTTCTCCCGGCTGTCCAGCAGGCGGGACCAGAAGATCCCCGGCCGGGCCGGGTCCTCCGCCTGGATGGAGGAGCCCAGGCACCGGATGTTCTCCCCCCAGCCCCGGCGGTAGTCCGCCGGCTTATTGAATACAAAATAGCTTCCCCGCTGATGCACTGCGCCTCATCTCCTTACTCCGCAGGCCGCACCTGATAGCTGGCGCTTTTGAGCACCGCCAGTCCGTTATGGGGCAGGATCACATCCCCGTTGGTCGACCGGGTGATGCCCTTGCCCTGGGCGTCGATGGTGAGCGACTCAATCCCCTGCACACAGTCCAGGGTGTCGATAATGCCGTAGAGGGTGCTGTACCGCACCGGCGCGCCAAACTCCCACCCCTGCCGGAAGAAGGCCGCCACCGCCGCCTGGATGCGGGCCTTGGCGTCCACGTAGTGGGGCTGGGAGAGGATCTCGGCGTAGAGGGTGATCCCCACGTACTCCGGGGAGAGGAGGGACACCCGGGTGCCCAGCATCCGCCGCCCCTCCAGGTGGCGCAGGATGTTCTCCCGGTAGGCGGGGGTGAGGGCGCGCTCGGGGCCCAGGGCATAGGGCTCCACCACCACGGTGACGCAGTTCTCCTCCAGGCTCCCGTCCTGCCGGGGCAGCCGGGTCACCGGCACCGCCTTGCAGTTGGAGATCATAAGCCCCGGGGTCTGGCGCACCAGGCGCTCGTAGTCGCCGTAGGTCACCGCCCGCTCGCTGCGCCGCAGCAGCCGCCGGCAGCGCTCCAGGCCCTCCTCCAGGCTCTCCCGCTCCCGGCCTCCCCACCCGTCGTCCGGGTTGCGCACCCCGACGTCCGCCCCGGCCAGGCCACACAGGGCCAGATCCTCCGGGTGGACGGCGCGCAGGCTGCCCGCCTTTACATTCCCGCCGGGGCCCAGGGTAACCGCCTGGCCGGCGATGAGAATCTCCCCCTCGGGGGCCAGGCCGTGGATGCAGTCCCCGAAGGTGACCGTCCCCTCCTCCTCGTCCAGGAGGTAGTGGCGATCCTCCGGGGAGGAGGAATCAAAGTCCTCCACCCGCTCCCACAGGCTCCACGCCCCGGGCCGGTCGGCCTCGGCGATAAGCAGCTGGAAGCTGCGGGCGATCTGGCCCCTGCTCCCCAGCTCATAGCTCTGGTTGGGGAAGCCGTCCCCCACCGCCAGGCGGCGGCTGCGGGAAAACTCCCGCCGCCAGGTGAGCAGCAGGGCCTCCCCCTCCTCCCCGCCGGGCAGGGTGAACCGGGCGCCCTCGCTCCCGGCCCGCCGGACCGCGTCCGCCTGGAGGCGCCAGAAGCCCTCCCCGTCCGGGCAGTAAATTTCGTACTCCCCCGCGGCGGCCAGCAGGCTGTCCGAGCGCAGGGTTCCGCCGGTGACGGGCAGTCGGACGCACTCCGCCGCCGTCTCCCGCTGCACGGCGGGGATCACCCCGTCGCTGATCCCCAGCAGCACGGGGGGCACGTCGTACTCCCCGCTCTCCAGGCGCACCCGCAGCCAGCGGCCCTCCCCCGGCAGGGCTTTCTCCTCCTCCGAGAGGGGCAGGCAGGGGCCGTTCCCCGCCTCCAGGGTCACGTCCCCGCTGAAGAGCAGCCCCCACGTCTCGTCGGAGGACACTTTCATGGCCCGCCAGCCGTCCTCCTCCAGGGCCTCCCAGGCCAGACCGGTCAGGGGCACGGTGTCCGGCCCCGCCGGGTTGCGCTCCACCGGCCAGTCCTGCTTCATCCACAGGTGCAGGTGCAGCGGGGCGCTCCAGGGCCCGTCAAAGCGCAGATACCAGGCCGCCCCGGGCCGGGGCTGGGCGCCGAACACCTCCAGGCGCAGCCCGCCGGGCCCGGCGGCGGAGAAGGGGACAAGCCCCTCCCCGGCCGGGGTCAGGCCGCCGGTGAGCCTCCCCCGGGAGAGGGGGGCGGGGCGCAGGGTCTCAAAGGGGATCTCCCCCGCCAGCAGCCGCACCCCCGCGGGGAGCACGCCTCCCGCCCCGGCGATCTCCGCCCCGGTGCGGGCGGGCTCCCGGTGCAGCCGCTCCATGCCCAGCAGCTTTAAATACTTCTGCCGGTTCCGGGGCCCGATCTGGTCCAGGTGGTACTGCTGGCTCTCCTTCAAAAAGGCAAACAGCTCCAGAAAGGTGATGCCCGGGTCGTGGTGGTTGAAATCCGTCCAGTCGGGGGCCAGGCGGGGGATCATGCTCCTGGCCTGTTCCACGATCTCCTGGAAGCTCTCATCGTCCAAAACGGGGATGGGCAGCATGGCGTTCACCTCCTGGCGTGCTTGTTGTTACTCCACGGTAATGAGAATGCTGTGCTTTCCGCTGCGGGGCAGGGCGAACACCCGGTCCTCCATGTCCTCCAGGTGGATCTCCGTGCGGCCGAAGCCGGTCTCCCGGAACACGGCGGAGGACACCTGGCGCAGGAACTTCACCCCCCGCACCCCGCTCAGGCAGTTGCGCAGCTGGGTGTCGTTGGGGATGCGGCCCACCTGCCAGCCCCTGCCGTCAAAGTTGCCGGTGAGGGGGTCCAGGAAGGCCTCCAGCCGGCGGGTGATCTCCTCCCGCACCCCGAAGACCTGGTTGAAGTCCCCCACGGTGAGCTCCACCTTGGCGCAGATCTCCAGAAACTGGGGCCCCACCACGTGGAAGTGCTCCAGCGCCGCCAGGTTGCCCCCGCAGCGCTCCAGAATATAGGCGGCGATCCGGCTGCGCACGGCGGGCAGCAGCTCGCCCCCCGCCCGGTAGTCCCGCAGCAGCACCACCAGAGTCACCCAGCCGGGGCGGGGGCTGCCCCGGTCGTCCCGGCCTGAGAAGCACTTGGCCCGCACGATGTTCCGGGTGGCCTCCAGGGCCAGGGCCTCGAAGTCCCGGGCGGTCACCGCCCGGTCCCCGTGGCGCAGCTCCGCGCCTCCCCGGGCCACCGCCTGCTCAAAGGTCTCCTGGTCGCAGCCCCCGGCGGTGGGACGGGGGTTCTCCACCAGGCTGACAAAGCCCAGGGCCCGGCTGGAGCGGTTGATGGCCCCCGCCGCCACGTTGCCCACCTGGCCGCCGCCGGTGACGTAGAAAATCTCAATGGTCTCCTGCCGCCCGTGGGGGGGAATCCGTCCGCTCACCCCGTCGGAGAAGCGGACAATCCCCTCGTTGCGGTCCAGGGTGTAGTGCCGGTCCCCGGGGCCGGAGAGGGCGAAGTCCTCCCGCTCCTCCCAGCGCACCCAGGCCTCCCGCAGGATGCCCGCCGCGTCCCGCACCGCCCGGAAGCCCTCCCCCTTCTCCAGCTGCTCCAGCTGGGCGGGCAGCAGGGTGTCCATCTCGTTGACCCAGACCTGGGCCCTTGTCACCCTGCCCTGGAGCAGGCGGCAGGCCAGGTTCTTCTGCTCCGGCTCGATGAAAAAGCGCTCAGGGGGCTGGGTGTCCACGTTGCGCACCCGGGCGGCGTTCATGTACAGCCCGGTGACCCGGGGCAGCTGCACCGGCCGCTCCCGGCCCCAGTAGCGCCCCTCCTCGTCCACCGCCCGAACCCAGTACAGCTCCTCCCCCCACAGCCGGGCGGGCGAGAACTCCCCGCCCCCCATGATGGTGAGGATGCCCGACTGGCGCAGGTTCTCCGTCTCGTCCACCACGTTCAGGCTCTCCCAGCCGTGGGCGGCGCGGTACTCCCAGCGCAGGCGGCCCGGCTTCTCCCGCAGAGCCTCGGAGAGGAGGAAGAGCAGCTTCACCGGCCCCCCCGCCGGGGGAGTGGGGAAGCCGAAGTAGAGGGCGCAGCGCTCCTCTCCGATGAAGGAGAAGGGGGTGAGCAGGCTCTCCCCGCCCCGGAAGAAGGCCCCGTCCAGCAGGGCGCTCTCCCGGTTGTTCTCCACCGCCACCTGCACGGGGATTCTCCCCCGATTGGCGTAGCGGTAGGAAAAGCGCAGCCCCTCCATCCGGGGGACGATGTAGTTGCCCTTGAGCTTGTAGAGGTTCTTCACCTTGAGCACCCGGGCCCGGATGAAGTAGCCGGTGCTGGCGTTGACCAGCACGGGCCTGATGTCCTCCGGGCAGCGGAAGCGGATGACCTTCCGCCGGCTCAGGGCGCCCATGGAGGCGTTGAAGCAGTCGCTCTCCCGCCCGTCGGGGAACAGCCGGGCCCAGCCGTCCCCGTTGAAATATTCCCAGATTACCTCCTGGACGGTGATGTCGTATTCCTCGTCCAGGCGGAAATCGCTCTTTTTCATAATCAGTTTCCAGTTGATGGGGGTCTCCCCCCCGTCGGGCTCCACGGGGACGGCGTCGAAGCCCAGATGAAAGCTCATCTCGATCTCCGCCCCCCGCTTCACCAGGGCCTCCTGGCAGCCGAAGTAGGCCTCGGCAAACAGCCCCAGCTGCTCCCCGAAGGGGCGCAGCTCGTGGATGTCCTGATCCGCCCCCGAGGCGTGCACCAGGTCGGGGCGCAGCCCCTGATTCTGGGCGGACAGGCGGATAAGGCGCAGGGAGAAGGGGGGCAGGCCCCTGCCGTCCAGCAGGCGCAGGCGCAGCCAGCGCCGCCCCTCCAGCCCCTCCAGGGTGGAAGGCGTCACAGGCAGCTTGCGCTCCCCCAGGCCCAGCACCACCCGGTTGCCCTCCAGGGCGCAGGTGGAGAAGCTCTGCCAGCTCTCCCCGTAGCTGTACTCCCACACCGCCCGGTCCGGATCGGTGAGGATCTCCCCCACCCCACGGGGCAGCTCCCGCTGGTGGCCGGGGGTAAGCTCCACCTCCAGCCGGGCTCCGGCGCTCAGCTCCAGCACGTCCTCCCGGGCCAGGCTCAGGGTGTGACGCTGGAGGTTCTCCCCCTTGAGGTCGAAAAGGTAGAAGGGCTCGGCCGACTCCGCCCGGCCGTCAAAGCAGCGCACAATAGCGTCCGCTCCGCCGCACACGGTAAAGACCTGCTGGGGCTGGGCGGGGGTGACGTACACGTCGTCGGCGGTCTCAAAGACCGTGCTGCCCGTCTCGTTGTCCGCGTCGGCCAGCAGGGGGGTGCCG
>CALWWS010000231.1 GCA_944385305.1 uncultured Oscillospiraceae bacterium
GTCTGCGGAAAAGCGGCAACCCCATCCCCGTCCTCCTGCTCACCGCCAAGTCGGAGGTGGAGGACAAGGTAACCGGCCTGGACACGGGGGCCAACGACTACCTGACCAAGCCCTTCTCCACCGCCGAGCTCATGGCCCAGATCCGGGCCATGACCCGCAGCCAGACGGGGTGTCAGGTTTCCAGTCTCCTCACCTTAGGCAACATCACCCTGAATCAGGCCACCTTTGAGCTCTCCTCCCCCCACGGCAGCTACCGGCTGGCCAACAAGGAGTATCAGATGATGGAGCTGCTGCTGCGCAATCCCCGGCAGCTCATCCCCACCGAGCGGTTTCTGGAGCGTATCTGGGGCTATGACAGCGATGTGGAGCTGAATGTGGTGTGGGTCTATATCTCCTACCTGCGGAAAAAGCTGGCCGCCCTCCACGCCGACATTCAAATCAAGGCGACCAGAAATGCAGGGTATTCCCTGGAGGAACAGACATGATCAATAAACTGCGCCGCAAGCTCATTGCCGCCTGTATGGTCTCCCTGGCCATTGTGCTGGCGGTCATTCTCGGGGGCGTCAATCTGATGAGCTACCAGAAGGTGGTCTCGGACGCCGATGCGGTTTTAGCCCTGTTGGGGGCCAACGGCGGGGCGTTTCCAAAAAATCACGCCGGTCAGATGGAGCGGCCGGAGGACAACCTCCCTCCCGACGGAAAGAAGGGCTTTCTGGATCAGCGGGGCATGTCCCCCGAAACGCCCTATGAGTCCCGCTTTTTTTCGTCCTGCTGGACGGGGACGGCCAGATTGTTCAGACAAATACCCAGCAGATTGCCGCCGTAGATGAAGAGGACGCGGCGGCCTACGCCCAGCTCGTGCTGGACTCAGGGCGCACCACAGGATTTTTGGACAATTACCGCTATCTCCTCTGTCAGAATGAGCTGGGCAGCCAGATCATCTTCCTGGACTGCGGCCGGAGCCTGTCCTCCTTCCGCACCACCCTGCTGGCCAGCGTAACCCTGGCCCTGGTGGGGCTGCTGGCAGTGCTGATACTGCTGCTCATCCTCTCCCACCGCATCGTCCGCCCCGTGGCCGAGAGCTATGCCAAGCAAAAGCAGTTTATCACCGACGCCGGTCACGAGCTCAAGACCCCTATGACCATCATCAGCGCCGACGCCGATCTGGCGGAGATGGAGTGCGGGGAAAACCAGTGGCTGGCCGACATCCGTCGCCAGGTTCAGCGCCTGACGGGTCTGACCAACGATCTCATCTACCTCTCCCGCATGGAGGAGGAGCAGCCCAAGCTCCAGTGCATCGAGTTCCCCCTCTCCGATGTGGCGGAGGAGATGGCCCTGCCCTTCCTGGCCCCCGCCAGGAGCCAGGGGAAGGAGCTGCACGTCCACATCCAGCCCATGCTCTCCTGCACCGGCGACGAGAAGGCCATCCGGCAGCTCCTCTCCATCCTGCTGGACAACGCCCTGAAGTACTCCCCCGCCGGGGCGCATCTGGAGCTGCGGCTGGAAAAGCAGGGGCGCAGCTCCCTGCTCACGGTATCCAATACCACCGCCCAGCCGGTGGAGCGGGACAAGCTGTCCCACCTCTTCGACCGCTTTTACCGCTCCGACCAGTCCCGGAACAGCCAGACAGGGGGGTATGGCCTGGGCCTGTCCATCGCCAAAAGCATCGTACTGGCCCACCGGGGAAAGATCCGGGCGGAAAGCCCGGACGGAACCTCTCTGTCGGTGATCGTCACCCTCCCAAATTAATTTTTCTATTTTTAACTTCAATTATGGTTTGTATCTTATTCTAATGACAGAATCCAGAAACCAAGACAAACCTGTTGAAAAGGAGTCTGCCATATGAGCGATATGAATCATAGATCCGATTGTACCAAAACACCGCAGGGTACGGCAAGCGCAGCGTCTCCGTCTGAGCGCCGTTCCGGGGGAAAGCGCCCTGGAATCCTGCGGCGGTTGACCTCCCTGGTGCTGTGCGCAGCCCTGTTCGGGACCGTGTCGGCCGGGACCTTTTACGGCGTGAATCAGCTTTTGCCCCAGGAGAGCAGCTCCGCTTCTTCTGTGAGTACGCAATCCACCGGAACTGTCCTCACCGCCCTGGCCAGCACCTCTTATTCCGGCAGCCGGTACGGCATGGATGTGTCGGATATCGCCGACGCCGCCCTGCCCAGCGTTGTAGCCATCACCAACATCTCGGTCCAGGAGGTAAAAAACTACTTCTATCGCTTTGGGCCCAACGGTGCCGGCCAGACCCAGCTGCAGGAGACCACCAGCTGCGGCTCGGGAATCATCATCGCCAACGACGGCACCTACCTGTACATTGTCACCAATGCCCACGTGGTGGAGGATGCCACCACACTCTCCGTCAGCTTTGTGGACAATTCGGTCTATGAGGCACAGCTGTGCGGCACCGATGAGCAGGTGGATCTGGCGGTAATTAAGGTGGCCGCCTCCGACCTGTCCTCTGACACGCTCTCCCAAATCGCGGTCATTTCGGTGGGCGACTCCGATGCGCTGGAGGTGGGCGAGCAGGTGGTGGCCATCGGCAACGCCCTGGGCTACGGCCAGTCGGTAACCACAGGCATTGTCAGCGCCCTGAACCGCAGCCTCACCGATGAGGACGGCACCACCTCTACCTACATCCAGACCGACGCCGCCATCAACCCGGGCAACAGCGGCGGCGCCCTGCTGAATCTGGACGGGGAGCTCATCGGCATCAACACCGCCAAGCTGGCGGACACCGACGTGGAGGGAATGGGCTACGCCATCCCCATCTCCGATGTGGTGGAGCTGATCGCCCAGCTGATGACCCAGAGCACAGAATTGAGCACAACCAGCTCCAGCACCGCCCAGCAGTCGTGGACAAATGCCCCCAGCTGGCGAGGCATGTGGCCCGCCGCATAACAAATAAATCCGCATCCCGGAGAGGCTCCCCACAGCGCGCAACCGCATGCGCCTGCGGGGAGCCTCCGGCTATGCAGGGCCCGCCGGAGGCCCCTGTGTCCCCTCGCTTTGCCATCGGACCATTGACAGGGGCGGGAGGCGGACGGTATGATAAAGGCACGCAGGCCGCCGGTGAAGCACCCCGTACACAAGGGCAGGCGGCCTCTGGCCGGAAGAGAGGAGGGGAGCATTCCCCCATGATTCGAGATATCTGCAAGGACGAGGCCTTTTTGGCCCAAAAGGCCCAGCCCGCGGCGCCGGAGGACCTTCAGACCGCCGCCGACCTGTTGGAGACCCTGGCACACCACAGGGAGGGCTGCGTTGGCATGGCGGCCAACATGATTGGGGTGAACAAGCGCATCATCGCCTTTGACAACGAGGGGAGCTATATGGTCATGTTCAACCCGGAGATCCTCAAAAAGTCCGGGCCCTACCAGACGGAGGAGGGCTGCCTTTCCCTCACCGGCGTCCGCCCGGCCAGGCGGTGGAAGTCCATCAAGGTGCGCTGGCAGAACGAGAGGTTCCAGGAGCGCATCAAGAC
>CALWWS010000232.1 GCA_944385305.1 uncultured Oscillospiraceae bacterium
CGGCTTTGCCACCGCCGCTGTGGCCATTGTACTGCTGATATACCTGCTTGGCTTCCGCAAGCACGACCCGGCCCGCCTGTGGGTGAACCAGATGCGGGCCAATCCCAGACTTGCGGCCCTGGTGTACCCTGAGGGAGAGGGAGGCGTCTGGCTGGATAAGCAGAAAAAGCGCCTGGAGCGGGACTTTGCCCGCACCGAGGAATATGCCCTTCCCGCCGCCGCCACCCCGGAGGAGCGGCAGGAGCTCATTGGCGCCCTGAAGGCAAGGTCAGATCTGTCCGAGGTATTGGTGAAGGGTAAAAAAGAAAAATAGCCGTTTCCTGCTGCGGGGCGGGCCCTTGGGGCCCGCCCCTTTTTGCGCTTGTTTCTGACCGTCATAAACTGGGACGTGCCCTCATAGTATGGGGACAGACACGGCAAAGGAAGTGGAACAAATGGACGAGAGAAGCGCGGCGGCGCGCTACCTGGAGGCTGCGGCCCTGCTGCCGCCCAGGCTGAGGGGGCCGGCGGAGCACCTGTCTCCCGGGGACATGGCCCGGGCAGAGGAACTGCGCCTGCGGGCGGGCCGGCCCATGACGGCGGCCTACCCGGAGGGGGAGCGCCCCGTACCAGGGACAGAGGAGGCAGTAACGGCAGAAGATCTGGAGCGGGTACTGGAGATTGCCACCCGGGCCTCCCTTCACACCGCGCAGGCACAGCTGGTACAGGGCTTTTTTACTGTGGCCGGCGGGCACCGGGTGGGCGTATGCGGTACGGCGGCTGTGGAGGGCGGGCAGGTGCGCAGCCTGCGGCAGTTTTCCTCTCTGGCCATCCGGGTGGCCAGGTCCGTGCCCGGTGCGGCGGCTTCCGTGCTGGACAAGCTGTGGGAAAACGGCGCCCTCCGCAGCACCCTGCTGGTCTCTCCGCCGGGAGCGGGCAAGACCACCCTGCTGCGGGAGCTGATCCGCTGTATCTCCGGCGGGGAGGGCTGTCCGGCCCTGCGGGTGGGGGTGGCGGACGAGCGGGGGGAACTGGCCGCTCTGCGCGGCGGTCTGTCCCAGTTCGATGTGGGGCCCCGCACCGACGTGATGGACGGCTGCCCCAAGGAGAAGGCCCTGCTTATGCTCCTGCGGGCCATGAACCCCCAGGTGCTGGCGGCGGACGAGATCACTGACCCGGCGGACTGTGCCGCGCTGTCCCTGGCGGCCAACTGCGGCGTGGCCCTGCTGTGTTCTGCACACGGCGCAGGGCTGGAGGATCTGGAGCGGAGACCCCTGTACCGGGATCTGCTGGAGCGGAAAATTTTCCGTCGGCTGGTGGTGATCCGCCGGACGGGGGAGAGCCGAATTTATCGGGTGAGCCGGCTATGGTGAGGATATTGGGCCTAATCCTGCTGGCGGCGGGGCCGGCCTGGCTGGGGTTCCACGCCGCTGCCCGGCTGGCCCGCCGGCCCAGTGTGCTGCGGGACCTGGCCGGCGCGCTGGAGGAGATGGGGCGGGAGGTTTCCTTCCGCCTGACGCCGCTGCCGGAGATTTTCGCCCGGCTGGCAGCGGAGCGAGACGGCCCGGTGGAGTCGGTGTTTGCTGCCTGCGCCGGGGGCGTGGACGGGCTGGAAGAGCGCTCTATGGGGGAAATTTGGCGCTCCGCCCTCCGGCAGGCCGATCTGGACCTGGATGCCCGGAGCGGGCGGGCGATGGAGGAGCTGGGAAGCGCCCTGGGCCGGTGCGGCGGGGCGGATCTGGCGGCGGCGCTGGACCAGGCGGCGGCGGAGCTGCGCGCCGCCGCCGGGGCGGCAGACCGGGAGACGGAACAGAAGGGGCGGATGGACCGGGTGCTGGGCCTGACCGCGGGGGCGGCGCTGTTCATCCTGCTGTGGTAAGGAGCAAGGACTATGAATGTGGATCTGATTTTTCGCATCGCCGCCATCGGCATACTGATCTCCGTGCTCAACCAGGTGCTCACCCGGTCCGGCCGGGAGGAGCAGGCCACCATGACCACCCTGGCGGGGCTGGTGGTGGTGCTTATGATGGTGGTACAAGAGATCAGCGACCTGTTCGACCTGGTCAAAAACCTCTTTGGCCTGTGAGGGAGGGGGAGTATGGGGGAGATCGCCGCTCTGGCGGTGGCGGCGGCGCTGTGCGCCCTGGTGGTGCGCCGGAACGCCGAAGGCGTGGCCCTGGCGGTAACCCTGGCGGCAGGGGCGCTGATTCTGGGCCAGGTGCTGGGAGCGGCATCCGGCATCCGGGCTCTGCTGGACGAGATGGGAGAGCAGGCGGGGCTGTCCCCGGCAGTGCTGGACCCGGTGATCAAGACGGTAGGCATCGCCATCCTTACCCGGATTTCCTCCGAGGTGTGCCGGGACGCGGGGGAGGGAGGCATCGCCGCCTTTGTGGAGACGGCGGGGGCGGTGCTGGCCCTGTGGGTGGCCCTGCCTCTGCTGCGCGCGGTGCTGGACACGGTGACCGGCCTGCTGTGAGGAAGGGGAAACTACACATGATAAGACGGCTGACGGCCCTGATTTTTGTAATGGCAGCCCTGGGGGGCACAGTGGCGGCGTCTTCCCTGCCGCCGGTCCAGTCGGAGGCCCTGGATCTGGACGGGCTCCAGGCGGCGGGGGAGCAGTGGGTTCCCGGTGTGGATCTGGAGGAGGGGCTGGACCTGGAGGAGGGCCTGCGGAGCATCCTGGACACGGGCAGCGGCCAGGTGTTCGGTGTGGCGCGCAAGGCGGTGCGCAGCGCGGTGCTTTTGCTGACGGTTGTGCTCCTGTGCGGCCTGGCGGACAGCCTGGGCGGTGCGGCGGGCGGCGAAGAGACGGGGGCCCTGGCCTGCGTGGTGGGGGCCCTGGCGGTGGCCGCCATCGCCGTTACCGACGCCAACTCCCTCATCGGCATGGGCCGGGAGGCCCTGGAGCACATGCAGGCCTTCTCCAAGCTGCTGCTGCCGGCGGTGGCGGCGGCAGCGGCAGCGGCGGGTTCCCCGGGGGGCGCAGCGGCCCGGCACCTGGCCACCATGCTCTTCTCCGACGTGCTCATCACCGTCATCACCAGCCTGCTGCTCCCCCTGCTCTACCTGTACAT
>CALWWS010000233.1 GCA_944385305.1 uncultured Oscillospiraceae bacterium
CAGGCTGGCCGCCAAGATGGCGGATGTGCTGGCCAATACACAGCTGGACGAAGGCCGCATTCTCACCGAGGCGGCTATCTACGCCGACAAGGTGGCGGTAGACGAGGAGACGGTACGCCTGCGCAGCCACCTGTCCCAGCTTCGCCATATGCTGGAGGCGGGGGGCGCTGTGGGCCGCAAGCTGGACTTTTTGATGCCGGAGTTCAACCGGGAGGCCAACACCATCGGCTCCAAGTGCAACGACGTGGAGACCGCCGGCTATGTGGTGGATATCAAGGCGGAGATTGAAAAAATCCGGGAACAGATCCAAAACATCGAGTAAGGCGGTGACCATAAGGTGAAGCTTATCAACATCGGTTTCGGCAACATGGTCTCCGCCGGACGGCTGATCGCCATTGTCAGTCCCGAGTCCGCCCCCATCAAGCGGATGATTCAGGAGGCGCGGGATCGGGGCGTACTGATTGACGCCACTTACGGCCGCCGCACCCGGGCGGTTCTCATTATGGACAGCGATCACATTGTCCTCTCCGCCCTCCAGCCGGAGACGGTGGCGGGCCGTTTGGGCGGCAAGGAGACAGACCTTGCCGCTGAAGAAGGGGAGGAGATGTAAGCCATGCTGCGGAAAAAGACAAAGGGCCAGCTGATTGTGCTCTCCGGCCCGTCCGGGGTGGGGAAGAGTACGGTAATCTCTGAGCTGCTCAGCCAGCGGGAGGGGATTCACTTCTCCATCTCCTTCACCACCCGCCAGCCCCGGGTGGGCGAGGCGGACGGGGTGAACTACTTTTTTGTCACCCGGGAGACCTTCGAGGGGATGATTGCCAACGATGAGCTTCTGGAATACGCCGAATATGTCAACAATTATTATGGCACTTCCCTAAAGCACATCCAGGAAAAGCTGGACGCCGGAATTGACGTGCTGCTGGATATTGAGGTGCAGGGAGCCGCCAAGGTGCGGGCCAAGTGCCCCGATGCGGTATTCATCTTTATTGTCCCCCCCTCCTTTGAGGAGCTCTCCCGCCGTCTTCACCGCCGGGCTACCGACCAGGAGGAGGTCATCCAGGGCCGTCTGCGCAAGGCTCGGGAGGAATACCGGGAGATTCCAAACTACGACTACCTGGTGGTCAACGACAAAGTGTCCGACGCGGCAGCGGAGATTGTTGCCATTCTCACCGCGGAGAACTGCCGCACCAAAAACCGCATGAATCTTGTGGAAGGAGTCTGAATCCATATGATGCTTTATCCCCCTATGAATCAGCTGCTCAAGGAGATCCCCAGCCGCTATATGCTGGTCAATGTTGTGGCCCAGCGGGCCCGCCAGATTGCCAGCGAGGCGGAGGATGCGGGCATTCCTCTGGACGATAAGCCGGTCTCCCTGGCCATCCGCGAGGTGGCCGACGGGAAGCTGCAGTTGAAACAGGAGTAAGGAAAATGAGGCAAGCGCCGGGCCGGAGGGCCCGCCGCTTGCCTCTTGCGAAGTAAAGGGGGAGTGTGGATGGAGGGCGCGGCCATTGCCAAGGTGGCCCTGAGTGCGGCCACCTACGCCATCGACAAGCCCTACGACTACCAGGTGCCCGGCCGGCTCCTGCCCGCTCTGCAGCCCGGCGTGCGGGTTATCGTCCCCTTCGGGGCGGGCAACCGTCGGATTCAGGGCCTGGTGCTGGCGGTGGAGCAGGGCGTCCCGGCGGGGGAGAAGCCCCTCAAGCAGGTGCAGACCGTGCTGGACGATTCCCCTGTGCTGGACGCCGGGGCCCTGCGGCTGGCCCTTTGGATGCGGGAGCGGTGGTTTTGCACCGTATATGACGCGGCGCGGGCCATGCTGCCAGCCGGACTGTACTACTCCCTCCAAGACCGTTGGCACATTGCCGACGGGGTGGACCGCCCCGCCGCCTACGAGGCGGCGGGAAAGTCGGAAAACGCCCGCCGGCTGCTGGAGCTCCTCTTCGCCTGCGACGGCTGCGCGGATATGACCCAGATTCGTCTGGCCTTTTCCGGCCGCGACCCCAATCCGGCGCTGAAGCATCTGTCCCAGCAGGGGATTATCACCCTGGAGACCAGTGCCTCCCGGGGGGTGGGGGATAAGACCCAGCAGGTGGCCACGCTGTGCATTCCCCCGGAGGAGGCCATGGCCCAGGTGTCCCACCGGCGCAAATCCGCTCCCATGCGCTATGCGGTGGTGGAGCTGCTGTGCGCCATCGGCACCGCCTCCGCCAAGGAGCTGTGCTATTTCACCGGAGCCTCCGCCTCCACCCTGCGATCTCTGGAAAAGAGCGGGATCATCACCCTGGAGCAGCAGGAGGTCTTCCGCCGGGTGAAGGTGGAGGGGGTGGAGAGCGCTCCGCCGGTGGAGCTCAGCCCGGCTCAACAGGCCGTGTTTGAGCAATTGGATCGCCTGGCCGCCTCGGGTACTGCCAGCGCCGCCCTGCTCCACGGCGTCACCGGCAGTGGCAAGACCCAGGTATACATCCGCCTGATCCAGCGCACCCTGGAGCGGGGCCGCACCGCCATGGTGCTGGTACCCGAGATCGCCCTGACTCCCCAGCTGCTGCGCATCTTTACCTCCCACTTCGGATCGGAGATCGCGGTGCTCCACAGCAGCCTGCGGGCAGGGGAGAGGTACGACGAGTGGAAGCGGGTGCGCGCCGGTAAGGCCCGGGTGGTGCTGGGCACCCGTTCGGCGGTCTTTGCCCCCCTGGAAAACCTGGGCCTTGTGGTGATCGACGAGGAGCAGGAGTACACTTATAAATCGGAGAATGTCCCCAAGTACCACGCCCGGGACGTGGCGAAATTCCGCTGCGCCCAGAGCGGCGCCCTGCTCCTGCTGGGCTCCGCCACTCCCTCGGTAGAGAGCATGTATCTGGCCGAGACGGGGGTATACCACTTGTTCTCCCTGCCCGAGCGGTACAACCGGAAGGCCCTGCCCGGGGTGTTCATCGCGGATATGAAACAGGAGCTGCGGGAGGGCAACAACACCACTCTGGGCCTGCCCCTGCGCCAGGCGCTGGAGGAAAACATCCGGGCGGGGGAGCAGAGCATCCTCTTTCTCAACCGCCGGGGGGCCAACCGGATGGTGAGCTGCGGGGAGTGCGGCGAGGTGCCCACCTGTCCCCGCTGCTCCGTGCATCTGACCTACCACTCGGCCAATGGACGTCTGATGTGCCACTACTGCGGCTACTCCCAGCCCCTGCCCCATGGCTGCCCCGTGTGCGGCGGCACCCTGAACTTTATCGGCGTGGGCACCCAGCGGGTACAGGAGGAGCTGGAGGAGGCCTTTCCCGGCGTGGAGGTGCTGCGGATGGACACGGATACCGTCTCCGCCACCCACTCCCACGAAAAGCTGCTCGCCCGGTTTGAGAAGGAGAAGATCCCCATCCTGGTGGGCACCCAGATGGTGGCCAAGGGGCTGGACTTTGAAAATGTCACCCTGGTGGGTGTGATTGCCGCCGACCTGTCTTTGTATGTGGACGACTACCGGGCGGGGGAGCGCACCTTCTCTCTGCTCACCCAGGTGGTGGGCCGGGCGGGCCGGGGCGGCAAGCAGGGGAGGGCCATTATCCAGACCTATACCCCGGAAAACGACATTATCCTCTGCGCCGCCCGGCAGGACTACGAGGCCTTCTACCGCCAGGAAATCGAGCTGCGCCGCCTGCGGGGCTGCCCACCCTTCCGGGATCTCTTTGTACTCACCGCCTCCGGGCTTATGGAGAGCGAGGTACTCTCCGCCTGTATGCGCCTGCGGGCCTCTCTGGAGGCATGGCTGCGCAGCCCTCAGTTTGCCCAGGCGGACGCCCAGCTCCTGGGCCCGGCCCCGGCCAGTGTGGCCAAGATCAACAACCGCTACCGCTACCGGCTGACCCTGGCCTGCAGGAACACCCGTCAGGCCCGGGAGATGGTGGCCTACCTGCTGCGCTGCGCCCAGGCGGATCGAACGAACAAGGGCGTATCCATCTCGGCAGACGTTAACCCGCTGGATTAGCGGGACCGATAGAAGCAAACAGTCTGACACTCTGCACCGCCCAGCGCGGAGAAATGGGGGATATACCATGGCTTTAAGAAAAATTCTTACGGATAACGACCCGGCGCTGTTCAAAAAGTGCCGCCCGGTTACCAACTTTGACCAGCGCCTTTGGGATCTGATTGACGATCTGCAGGAGACCCTGGCCGACGCCAACGGCGCTGGCCTTGCGGCACCCCAGGTGGGCATTCTCCGCCGGGTGGTTATTGTAGTGGACGACCAGGAGAACATGCTGTAGCTGGTCAACCCGGAGATCCTCTCCCAGGAGGGGGAGCAGACCGGCTTTGAGGGCTGCCTGTCCGTCCCCGGCCTGTGGGGCCGGGTGACCCGTCCCATGAAGGTGAAGGTGCGGGCCCAGGATCGAAACGGAGCCTTCTTTGAGGTGGAGGGGGAGGGAATTACCGCCCGCTGCTTCTGCCATGAGACCGAGCATCTGGACGGCCACCTCTTCACCGAGCACACCGACCGCCTCTATGACAACGAGGAGCTGGATCGCCTGCTGGAGGCCGAAGCGGCCAAGGAGAGCCAGGAGAGATGAAGATTCTTTTTATGGGCACCCCTGCATTTGCGGTGCCCAGTCTGGAAAGACTGATTGAGGCGGGGCACACCCTGTGCGGCGTGTTTACCCAGCCCGACAAGCCCAAAAACCGGGGCATGAAGCTCCTGCCGCCCCCGGTGAAGGAGTGTGCCCAGGCCCACGGTATCCCGGTCTATCAGCCCCTCAAGCTGCGGGACCCGGCAGTGGGGGAGCTGATTGGACAGCTGGCCCCCCAGCTGATTGTGGTGGCCGCCTACGGCCGCATTCTGCCTGACGAGATCCTGGCCGCGCCCCCCCTGGGGTGCATCAATGTCCACTCCTCTCTGCTGCCCAAGTACCGGGGAGCGGCCCCCATCAACTGGGCGGTGCTCAACGGGGAGGAGGAGACCGGCGTGACCATTATGCACATGGCCGCCCGTCTGGACGCGGGGGATATTATCTCCTCCGCCGCCACCCCCATTGACCCGGACGAGCCGGTGACCGCTCTCCACAACCGACTGGCCCAGATGGGCGCCCGGCTGCTGGTGGAGACGGTGGCCCAGATTGAGGCGGGCACCGCCCGGCGCACCCCCCAGGACGAGTCCCAGGCCACCCTGGCCCCCATGCTCAGCCGGGAGCTGTCTCCCATGGACTTCACCCGCCCTGCCCGGCAGCTGCACAACCAGGTGCGCGGCCTCATCCCCTGGCCCGCCGCGGTGACCCAGCTGGGGGAGTGCCG
>CALWWS010000234.1 GCA_944385305.1 uncultured Oscillospiraceae bacterium
ACCAGCTGCACAGCGGTGAGGATCTGCAGTGCGGTGAGCAGCAGCAGCCCCAGCCAGGGGGAGACGGGCCGGGCGGCCCGGCGGCTGGCCCGGCTGGCCGCCTTCTCCTCCGGGGAGACGGGGAGGAGTACGGTCTCCCCCCCGCCCAGGCTCACCACATCCCCGTAGGCCGCCGGGGCCTGGCCCTCCACCGCCTTGCCGTTGACGCTCAGCCCGCCGGTGGAGGCCAGATCATAGGCGGTCCACACGTCCCCCTCCCCCCGGATGAGGGCGGCGTGCTGCCGGGAGACCACCGGGTAGCGCAGCTCCACGTCGCAGGAGGGGCTGCGGCCCAGAATATTCTCCCAGTGGGTGAGGGGCTGCCTGGCCCCGTTGGGCAGGGCCAGATAGGCCCACACCTCTGGCAGGTGGGGCACGGTGAGCAGGGAGCGGATGGTGCGCACCAGAATCAGCAGGGCCAGCACGGGGAAGGTAAAGCGCACCAGGGTGGTAAACCAGGCGCAGGCCACGGGATTGGCGGCCAGAAAGGCCGTCGCCCGGTCCAGCAGCGCCTGGGGCGCCGCCATCCAATCCATCATAAGCCCTGCCCTCCTTTTCTCCGGTTTGCCTGGAGTATAGCACACTTGGGAAAAATAAAAAAGCGGAACAATGCCCAAAATCCCCCCCGCGCCCCGCGTTGACAGGGGGTCAGGGGGCGGACTATAATGAAAAAAACGCACAGGGAGTGATTGTATGTCCCAGCAGATCGACGCCCGGGGCAAGGCCTGCCCCATCCCCGTGGTCCTGGCCCGGGGGGCCATCTCCCAGGGGGAGAGCGCCTTCACCGTCCGGGTGGACAACCCCACCGCGGTGGAAAATCTCAAGCGCCTGGCGGACAACCAGGGCTATACCGCCCAGGTGCAGGGCGGGGAGGAGGATTTCCAGGTGGACTTCCGCCGCAGCGGCGCACCCGCCGCCGACGCACCCGCCGCCCCCCAGGCACCCGCCGCCGGAGCGTGGACTCTGCTGGTGGGCCGGGACATTGTGGGGGACGGCTCCCGGGAGCTGGGAAGCAACCTGATGCAGATGTTCTTCTACACCCTCACCCAGTCGGACAACCCGCCGGCCACGGTGATCTTCGTCAACGGCGGGGTGAAGCTGCCCACCCTGGACCCCCAGATCCCCGCCCATCTCCAGGCCCTTCTGGCCGGGGGATGCCGGGTGCTGGTGTGCGGCACCTGCCTGAACTACTACCAGCTCACCGACAAGCTTCAGGCGGGCACGGTGAGCAACATGTACGACATCGTCTCCGCCCTGGAGGAGGCGGGCAAGGTGGTCAGCCTGTGATGGACTACGGTCTCATCGCCTTCTCCTCCACCTATGCCGCCATCTACGCCCAGAAGGTCTTAAAGCCCGTGGCCCCGGTGCAGGTGATGCCCGTGCTGCGGGAGATCTCCGCCAGCTGCGGCATTGCCCTGCGGGTGGAGCCCGCCCACTGGGGGGCCGCCCGGGCCGCCCTGGCGGCCTGCGAGCTCGCCCCCGGGGAGTACGCCTTCTATGCCGTGAGCTCCGACCCCCCCGCCCTCCGGGTACGCCCCGTGGGGGCGCAGGAGCCCTGACCGGCCTCCCTGTCGTCAAACAACCAGCCCCCGGCGCTGTCAAAGCGCCGGGGGCGTTTGCATGGCTGTGGAGTTTTATCCCTTAGCGGAAGTAGGCCGCGCCGCTCTCCAGCAGGGGCTGGTGCTTCTCGCCGGGGATGTTGCAGGCCACGTGCTCCCCGTACCGCTCGGAGTGGCCCATCTTGCCGAACACCCGGCCGTCGGGGGAGAAGATGCCCTCAATGCACGCCACGGAGCCGTTGGGGTTGACCGCCATGTCCATGGAGGGCATGCCGGAGAGATCCACGTACTGGGTGGCTACGTGGCGGGCGGCGGTGAGCTGATTCACCACCGCCTTGGGGGCCACGAAGCGGCCCTCGCCGTGGGAGATGGGGATGGCGTGGAGATCCCCCACCTGGCTCTTGAGCATCCAGGGGGAGTGAACCGAGGCCACCCGGGTGGTGACGTACCGGCTCTGGTGGCGGCCGATGGTGTTGTAGGTCAGGGTGGGGCAGTCCTCGTCCATGTCCCGGATTTCGCCGTAGGGCACCAGGCCCAGCTTGATGAGGGCCTGGAAGCCGTTGCAGATGCCCAGCATCAGCCCGTCCCGGTTTTTCAGCAGGTCGTGCACCGCGTCGGTGAGGCGGCTGCTGCGGAAGAAGGAGCAGATGAACTTGGCCGACCCGTCGGGCTCGTCGCCCCCGGAGAAGCCGCCGGGCAGGAAGATGATCTGGCTGCCCCGAATGGCCTTCTCCAGGGCCTGGGCGGACTCCTCCAGGGCGGCGGCGGTGAGGTTGCGCACCACCACGATCTCGGGCTCCAGCCCCGCCCGCAGGCAGGCCCGGGCGGAGTCGTACTCACAGTTGGTGCCGGGGAAGACGGGGATGACCACCCGGGGCTTTGCCACGGGGGACTTGCACACCGCGGGGGAGCGGGTGTCAAAGCTCACCGCCCGCACCTTGCCGCTCTCCTCGGTGCGGGTGGGGTACACGTCCTCCAGCACCGCCTCGTTGAGGCGCAGCAGGTCGGCCACGGACTCCACGTCCTTGCCGATGGCGATCTCCGCCTTCTCGGTGGTGTAGCCCAGCAGCAGGCCGTCCTCCAGTTCCTCGGTGAGCTCGGCCACAATCATGCCCGGGGCGGGCCCGAACCAGGGGGCGCCCGCCTGGGGGTCGGCGGCAAAGCCGATGCCGTTGCCGAAGGCCATGTTCATCACCGCCTCGGCAACGCCGCCCCGCTCCACCGCCCGGGCGGCGCACACCTTGCCCGCCAGGCACAGCTGGTGGAACTGCTCCCAGGCCGCCTTGTGGGTCTGGAAGCTGTGGGCGAAGGGGCTGCCGAACCGGTAGACCGGGTGGCCCGCCTGCTTGAACTCAGAGGAGATCACCTCCCCCGCCCGCACCGGGGCGATGGCAAAGGAGATGAGGGTGGGGGGCACGTCCAGATCCAGGAAGGAGCCGGACATGGAGTCCTTGCCGCCGATGGCGGCGCAGCCCAGGCCCAGCTGGGCCTCCAGGGCCCCCAGCAGGGCGGCAAAGGGCTTGCCCCAGCGCTCCGGGTCGTCCCGCAGCTTCTCAAAGAACTCCTGGAGGGTGAGATAGACCTTCTTGTAGTCGCCGCCGGCGGCCACCACCTTGGCCACCGAGCTGACTACCGCCGCCATGGCCCCCTCGTAGGGGTTGGCGGACATCCAGTCGGGGTCAAAGCCCCAGGCCATGACGCTGGCCTGGTCGGTGCTCTGGCCGGGCTCCACAGGGAAGAGGGCGGCCATGGCCTGGGCGGGGGTGCGCTGGGTTTTACCGCCGAAGGGCATGAGCACGCTGCCCGCGCCGATGGAGCCGTCAAAGCGCTCCACCAGGCCCCGGCGGGAGGCGCTGCTCAGGCTCTCGGCGGTCTCCCGCAGGGAGCCGGTAAAGAGCATGCTCAGGGCCTGCCGGATGCGGGGCACCGACACCCCGGCATGCTTCACCGCGCCGTTGGTGTTCAGGAAGGCGCGGGAGAGATTGGCAATGACCTGCCCCCGCCAGCGCATCACCATGCGGGGGCTCTCGGTAACGGTGGCAACAGGATAGGCCTCCAGGTTCTCCGCGGCGGCCTGGGCCATGAATGCCTCGGCGTCCTGGGGGGCCACCACCACCGCCATGCGCTCCTGGGACTCGGAGATGGCAAGCTCGGTGCCGTCCAGGCCGTCGTACTTCTTGCGCACCGCGTCCAGGTCGATCTCCAGCCCGTCGGCCAGCTCGCCGATGGCCACCGACACGCCGCCCGCGCCGAAGTCGTTGCAGCGCTTGATCATGCGGGTTACCTCGCCCTTGCGGAACAGGCGCTGGATCTTCCGCTCCTCGGGGGCGTTGCCCTTTTGCACCTCGCTGGCCATGGTGTCCAGGCTGGCCTTGTTGTGGCTCTTGGAGGAGCCGGTGGCCCCGCCGATGCCGTCCCGGCCGGTGCGGCCGCCCAGCAGGATGACCACGTCGCCGGGGGCGGGCACCTCCCGGCGCACGTGGGAGGCGGGGGCGGCCCCCACCACCGCGCCGCACTCCAGGTGCTTGGCAATGTAGCCCGGGTGATACACCTCGGCCACGTGGCCGGTGGCCAGGCCGATCTGATTGCCGTAGGAGGAGTAACCCGCCGCCGCGGTCTGGGCGATCTTCCGCTGGGGCAGCTTGCCCTCCAGGGTCTCGCCCACCGGTACCCGGGGATCGCCGCAGCCGGTCAGGCGCATGGCCTGGTGGACGTAGGCCCGGCCGGAGAGGGGGTCGCGGATGCACCCGCCGATGCAGGTGGCCGCGCCGCCGAAGGGCTCAATCTCCGTGGGGTGGTTGTGAGTCTCATTTTTGAACATGAGCAGCCAGTCCTGCTCCTGCCCGTCCACCTGGGCGGGGACGTGGATGGAGCAGGCGTTGATCTCCTCGCTCTGGTCCAGCTCGGGCAGCTCGCCCCGCTTTTTCAGTACCTTGGTACCGATGGTGGCGATGTCCATCAGGGTCTGGGGGCGGGCGGCCGCCTTCTCGGGGCCGTACACCTCCACCCGGGCGTCCAGGTAGTGCTGGTAGGCCTCCTGCACCACCCGCTCCTCAATCTCCACCTGGTCCAGGTGGGTGGAGAAGGTGGTGTGCCGGCAGTGGTCCGACCAGTAGGTGTCCACCACCCGCACCTCGGTGAGGGTGGGGTCCCGCTTCTCCTCGTCCCGGAAGTAGGCCTGCAGGAAGGTGAGGTCCGCCAGATCCATGGCAAGGCCGTACTGCTCCAGCAGGGCGGCCAGCCCCGCCTCGTCCAGGGCGGTAAAGCCGGTGAGCACCGGCACCGCCTCGGGCTCGGGGTACTGCTGGCGCAGGGTGTCCGGCTTGTCCAGGGCGGCCTGGCGGCTCTCCACGGGGTTGATGAGATACCCGCGCGCCTTCTCCATATCCTCGTCGGTGAGCATGCCCTCCAGCACATACAGGGTGGCGCAGCGCACGGCGGGCCGCTCCCCGCCGGTGAGCATCTGGATGCACTGGGCGCAGGAGTCCGCCCGCTGGTCGTACTGGCCGGGCAGCGCCTCTACCGCCAGCAGCCTGTGGGCCCCGCCCGGGCCGGGCAGCTCCTCGTCCCAGATCTCGTCCACCTGGGGCTCGGAGAAGACGGTGGTGCGGGCGGCCTCATAGGCCTCCTGGTCCACCCCCTCCACGTCGTAGCGGCGGATGATCCGCACACCGCTCAGCCGCTCCAGGCCCAGGGTGCCCCGCAGCTCGCCCAGCAGGTGCTCCGCCTCCACGGCAAACTCCAGCTTTTTCTCTACAAAACAACGAAATACCTTCCCCATTTTTCTCCCGCCATTTCTCTTTAAGCTATTTTCCAATCGGCAAAGCCGTGAAATGCGTTTTGCTGGGTGGGGGTCATCCCCTCCACCTGGCCCCACTGAACCAGCAGCGACCAGTTTTTAAAGCAGATTACCCCGAAGGGGGGATTCTCCGCCAGATAGGTGTACAGGGCCAGGGCCGCCGCCGTCCGGTTCTCCCCGCTGGCCGCCCGGAAGGCGGTGAGCAGCTGCACGGCCTGGGGGTCGTTGTAGCCCCCGTAGTTCAGCGTCCCCCCGGGCGCAATGAGCACGCCGGGATCAAAGTCGCCCGTCATGCGCACCTCGCCCAGATAGAGATCGAAGTCCCCCCGCTCCAGGGCAGCCGTATACTCCGTCCAGGACAGCTTCTCCAGCTCCACCTCGATGCCTATCTGGGTCAGCCCCTGGGCCAGGTGCTCCGCCGCCGCCAGGCGGTGGGTGTTGTCGCTGGGCACCACAAAGGTGAGGGAGAGCTTCTGCCTGCCCTGGGAGAGAATGCCGTCCTCCCCCTTGCTCCAGCCCAGCCCGGCCAGCAGCTCCTCCGCCGCGGAGGGGGCGTACTCCAGCTGGCCGGCCAGGTCCTCGTCGTAGAGGGGGGAGGCAGGGGAGACGGGCAGGGCCGCCTCCTGGGCGTGCCGGGCCAGCAGCACGGTGGCCACCGACTGGCGGTCAAAGCTGCGCTGGAGGGCCTGGCGCACCCCCTGCTGGGCGCAGGGGCCGGAGGTGCAGTTGAAGCCCACGTAGAGCATCACGCTGGTGGGGCAGTCCACCGTCTCAAAGGAGCCGGAGAAGCCCAGGGCGTTGGTGCCCGTCAGGTCGGTAAACACCAGAGAGATATCCTTGGTGTCAAAGGCGTGGATGAGATCGTCCGCCGCCTGAATGGAGCGCAGGGGGATCTGAGAACAGGGCAGCGCCCTGTCCTGCCACCAGCCCGTCCGGGCCGTGAGGACCAGATCCTCCCCCTCCCCGGACAGGGCGTAGGGCCCGGTGCCCAGGGGGCGCTCCCCCGTCCCCTTTACAATGGGGATATCCAGCAGGGCGGGCAGGGCCCCGTTGGGGGCGGACAGAGTCACGCTCACCCCTCCCTCCTGGGCGGTTACCCCCGTCACCCCGGCCAGCCGGGCGGCGTACAGGGTGCTGGTGCGGGCCAGGTTCAGGCTGTCCGCCGCGTCCTGGGGGGTGAGGGTGCTGCCGTCAGAAAAGGTCACCCCCTGCACCAGGGCAAAGGTCCAGGTCAGCCCGTCCTCGGATACGGCGTAGGAGCTGCACAGCACATTGCGGGGCTGGAAGTTCTCGTCCAGCTCAAACAGCCCCTCATAGATCAGCCCGCCCAGAGTCAGGTTGGTGCGGTTGGCCCCGGTGATGGGGTGAAAGCTGGACTGGGGATAGCAGGGCAGGGCAAACTCCAGCCCCGTCCCCTGGGTCTGCGCCGGAGCGGACACGGTGGGGGTGGGGGCGGCGGTCTGGGGCGTCTGCGCCCCCTCCTCCCCACAGCCGGCCGTCAGCAGAAACGCCAGCAGCAGCGGCAGGGCAAGCAGCCTGGTGCAGCTCATACCAGCGCGATCATGGCCGCCTGGCTGCCCCGCTCCCCCCGGGTAACGCGGTGGGACCAGTACTTCTCCGGCAGGCAGGCGGTGCAGTCGTCCGAGACGGCGATATGCTCCTGCGTGAGCCCGGCGCTCTCCAGGCGCCGGACGTTGAGGCCCTTGAGATCCAGACGGAACTTCCCGCTGGGCAGCACCTGGATGTAGGGCAGGGCGGCGGCCCCCATGGCCTCGGTCATGGCGTTGGGCACGTCCTCATGAGTCTCAAAGCAGCACTTGGAGATCCCGGGGCCGATGGCCGCCAGGATATCCAGCCGTTCACAGCCGTAGCAGTCCACCATGCGATCCACCGCCCGGGTGACCACCCCCAGGGCGGTGCCCCGCCAGCCGGCGTGCACCGCGCCCGCCACCCGGCGCACCGGGTCATAGAGCAGGATGGGCAGGCAGTCGGCGGTAAAGACGGTGAGGGCCACCCCGGGCACGTCGGTGATGAGGGCGTCGGCCTCATAGTCCACGGGGCTGTCCAGCCCCTTGCCCGCGTCGGCGGCGGTAATGGTACGCACCGTGTCCCCGTGCACCTGGCGGGAAAAGGCCAGGCTGTGCACATTGGTGCCCACGGCGGCACAGAAGCGGCGGAAGTTCTCCTCCACCGCCGCCGGGTCGTCTCCCCGGTTGAGCCCCAGATTCAGGGAGGCGTAGATCCCCTCCGATACGCCCCCCAGCCGGGTGGAAAAGCCGTGTGCCACACCGCCGGCGGCCCGGAAGCCGTCGGCGGTGAGGTACACCACGCCATTTGCGTTGTGCTCAGTGATGTTCATGCCCGTTAATCCTCGTCATGCATGCCGCAGCACTTCTTGTACTTCTTGCCGCTGCCGCAGGGGCAGGGGTCGTTGCGGCCCGGCTTCTTGTCCTTTTTCACCGGCTGCTTCTTCACGGTCTGATCTCCGGTGCCCGCGCTCTCGCCGGTGACCTTGGCCACCCGCTCCCGCTTCACGCTGCCGCCCACCTGCACCCGGGCCAGGTAGATGCGCCGGATGGTCTCCGCCTGGATGGCGGCGATCATCTCCTCGAACATCTCGTAGCCCTCGCGCTTGTAGGCCACTACCGGGTCGTTCTGGCCGTAGGCCCGCAGGCCGATGCCCTGGCGCAGCTCGGTCATGTTGTCCAGGTGGTCCATCCAGTACTCGTCCACCACCCGGAGCATCATCACCCGCTCCAGCTCCCGCATCAGCGGCTCGCCCAGCTCCTTCTCCTTGCGCTGGTAGACGTCCAGCGCCCGCTGGTGGAGCAGCTCGGTGAGGGCGGCGGCGTCCTGCTGCTCCAGCTCCCCGTCGGTGAGCTGCAGCTCGTCGGGCCGCAGGAACAGACCCCGGAAGGGGGCGCAGGTCTCCCGCCAGCTCTCGGCGTCCATGTGCCTGCGCTCGCCCATGTGGGCCTCTACCTCGTTTTCAATGACGGTGCGCAGCATCTTCTGGATGTTGTCCTGGAGATTCTCCCCGTCCAGCACCTGGCGGCGCTGCTGATAGATGACCTCACGCTGGGTGTTCATCACGTCGTCGTACTCCAGCACCTGCTTTCTGGTCTGGAAGTTGCGGGACTCCACCTGCTTCTGGGCGTTCTCAATGGCGCCGGAGAGCATCTTGGCGTCGATGGGGGTGTCCTCGTCCACACCCAGCCGCTCCATCATGCCCATCACCCGCTCGGAGCCGAACAGGCGCATCACGTCGTCCTCCAAAGAGAGGTAGAAGCGGGTCTCACCCGGGTCGCCCTGGCGGCCGGCGCGGCCGCGCAGCTGGTTATCAATGCGGCGGGACTCGTGGCGCTCGGTGCCCAGGATGAACAGGCCGCCCGCCGCCCGCACCGCGGCGGCCTCCTCCTTGATGGCATCCTTGTACTTGTCCTGGGCCTGGGCAAACTGCCGTCGGGCGTCCAGGATCTCCTGGTTGTCCGTCTCAGCAAAGCCGGTGGACTCGGCAATCAGCTCGTCCGACATGCCCGCCTTCTTCAGCTCGGCCTTGGCCAGAAACTCCGCGTTGCCGCCCAGCATGA
>CALWWS010000235.1 GCA_944385305.1 uncultured Oscillospiraceae bacterium
AACCGCCGCCCGGTGTCGGAAGCCCACTGGGCGAACAGGGCGTGGAGATCCTCGCTCAGCTTGCCCCCCGCCTGGGTACAGTACCACAGGGAGGGCAGATCCATCTGGGTGAGCTTCAGCCGCCGGAACATCTGGTAGGTGTAGGGCACCCCCGCCAGGGAGGTGGCCCCCTCCCGCCGGAAGAAGTCCCAGAAGGGCCGCTCCACCACGCCCCGGCGGGTGAGCAGCATGTGGCCCCCACCAGCACATGGCTGTGGAGGATGGAAAGGCCGTAGGTGTAGCTCAAAGGCAGGGTGGTGATGGGCCGCTCTGTCTCGGTCAGCTCCAGGTACTGTGCGATGGAGCGGGCGTTGCACTCCAGGTTGGTTCTGCTCTGGCGCACCAGCTTGGGGCTGCCCGTGCTCCCCGAGGTGGTGAGCAGCAATGCCAGATCGGGGTGCAGGGCGGGCCCCTCCACCCCCGTGCGCCGGGCCAGGGTGCAGCCAAAGGCGGTCACCGCCCCCTCACGGGGGCCCAGCACCTGCTCTGTGGCCCCGTCCACGTCGTCGGGGAGCAGCAGCCAGCCGGGGCGGTAGGCCTCCAGCAGGTGGGAGAGCAGCCCGGGATCCACGTGGGCGTCCACCATCAGGGGCGTAAGGCCGCTGCGCAGGCAGGCCAGGTAGCCCAGCACGATGCCCAGCCGGTTCTCGCACAGCACGGCGCACAGCCCCCGGCCCCCGGCGGCCTCTTCATACCGGGCCGCCAGAGCGTCCCAATCGCCATAGCTTGCCGTCCCCCCGGCCTCGTCTATGGCCAGGGTGCGCCCGGCGAAGCCGGGCTGTGAGGTAAACAGCGCCATCCTCCGGCGCCTCCTTTCTGTGCTCCCCTCAGGGAATCATACGGGAGAGGCGGGCGATGAGATCCTTGCCGTCCCACACCGTGTCAAACTCCAGGGCCTGGCCCACGTCCACCACCCGGTCCACCCCGGGCAGGGCCAGGGCGGCGATTTCATCCGCCAGCGCCTCCCGGTGAAAGCCCGCCTGGGTCAGGGTCTGGGTGCGCCGGGTGAGGAAGGGGGCGATCTCCTCCACCTGCCCCACCGTGTGCTCCAGAAAGGCCCCGAAGGCCAGCCTGCACCCGTCCATGTCGGAGGCCGGGCGGGCCAGGCGCACCAGGGCCAGCAGGTTGCCCGCCGGGAACTCCACGTGCTCCGCCGCGGGCTCCTCCATCACAAGGCGGTACACCGCCTCCCGCTTCCGGGCGGCCTTGTAGCCCGTCAGCTCGTAGCGCGCCGCCGCCTGCGCCGCCACCCCCCGCCAGAAGCGGCGGCGTGCCTCCGGGTGTCCGTCCTCCAGCCAGAACACCAGCCGGGGGCTGGAGCAGGCGTTTTGATCCATGGCGTAGGTGTCGTTGTAGAACCGGCGGCACAGCAGCTCCAGAGCGCTCTCGTCCAGCCCCGCCACGTGGGACTGCCGCAGCAGGCAGGCCGACCACCGGTCGGGGAAGTAGAGGGCCGCCGCCCCCGGCCTGCCGGGCAGCACGGACAGGGCGTTCACCGTCCCGTCCCCGCCCCAGATCACCCGCCCGTCGCAGTGTGCCAGGTAGTCCGCCGTGCGCTCTGTGTCCTCCCGGGGGTAGGAGATAAGGCCCATGCGCCCGGCCAGCTCCGCCCACTTGGGGTCGTCCAGCAGCCCGCGGAGCACCTGGCAGAAGGCGTCCGAGCGCCAGTCCCGCCGCTGGGACAGGCGCAGCAGATTGCCGTTGCCCGCCAGCAGGCCAACCGCCAGGCTGTAGGCAAACAGCAGGGGCACGTTGGCGGGGGGCACGTGGAACACCAGCCCCACCCCCAGCCGCCGGGCGGTACCGTGGCGGCGGGAGAGCTGCTCCAGGTGGGCCCGGCGCAGCCAGAAGGCCAGGGCGGCTCCCTCCTCGTCCCGGCCCAGGGCGGGGTGGGCGCGCAGGGCGGCGGAGAGGGCGGCCAGGAAGTCCACCGCCCGGGGATCAAACACCGGCCAGGGCCGATCCGACGGGGTGGGCGTGCCCGCCAGCACCATAAAATCGTCTCTAGCCTCCATAGGTATCGCTGCACCCCCTCACCTCCGCCCGGGGCAGCCGCCCGGTGACGGTAAAATACTTCCCCTTCCAGCCGCAGGGGCAGTCGTCCTCCCCCAGCAGCACCCCGGTGTCCTCGGTGAGCAGGCTGTGGCCCGGGTAGGACTCGGGCAGGGGGGAGAGGACCTGGATCACCCCCGGCTCGCCCGGGGGACACACGCCGTAGTCGGACACACGGCGGATGAGGATGTCGGAGTAGCTGCTCACGTGGAGGTGGCCCTGGGGGCACTGCAGGCAGATGCACCCCGTCTGCTCGGCCATGCCGTAGTAGTCGGCCACCGGCTCCAGCCCGGCCACCGCCCGCAGCCGGGCGCGGAACTCCTGGGGGGACACCGCCTGGCCCGCCAGCGTCTTCCACCCGCCCCCGTGGATGAGCACGCCGCCCTGAATGGGCAGGGTGCGGCCCAGCTCCTCCAGAGCCAGGCAGAAGTGCTTCCACACCATGTAGGTGAAGCCGAAGAGGAGGATCTTCCTTCCCCGGTGCTTTTCCAGAAAGGCCTCCACGGCGGGGAGATCCAGCTTCATCTCGTCGTCCAGGGCGTAGCACACCGGGGAGCCGAACAGGGAGAAGCCCAGGATCCCCGCCCCCCGGGCGGAGAACATGGCCCGGTTGCGCAGCACCTGGCGGGAGTCGATGACCAGCATGGGCAGCCGCCCGGGTCCGATGAGGTGGGAGACAATGCGGGAGAGGGTCTTCTGCTGCCGGGCGGAGGTGGCGGCGTCCAGGCAGATGCGGGACACCTGCTGTCCGCTGGTGCCTGAGGAGGTGATCACCTTGAAGATGTCCTCCTCCGGGATGCTCCGCAGATCCATCTGCTTGAAGAGGGACACAGGGAGCATGGGCACACTCTCCCGGGTAAAGGGGGTGTGCGCCCCGCAGCCCAGGGCCTTCAGCAGCCTGTCGTAGGGGGCGCACCTGGCCCGGTGCAGGGCGGTGAGCCTGGTGAGCATGGGGTCGAAAAGGGCCCCCTTCTCCCCGGCGGTGAGGCCGAAGGGGGGGCATTCCAGCAGCTGTTCATAGTCCGGCATGGCGCAGCGCCTCCTTGGTGAGGGTGTAGGGCTGTCCGTGTCCCGGGCAGATCGCAAGCCCGGGCTCCAGGGCGGCCAGCCACGGCCGGGCCAGCTTGTCGTAGTCGGCCTGGCTGCCTCCGGGCAGGCGGGTGATCACGTCCTGGCCGGGGAT
>CALWWS010000236.1 GCA_944385305.1 uncultured Oscillospiraceae bacterium
ATTTCGTGCCCCGCTCAACAGGCGCTCGATTAATATACCAGACCGCTCCCAGGATGTCAACCCCTTTTTTCATTTTTTGCGCCATTTTTTTGCGGTGCCCCCAGCCAGGCAATTGGCGGTTGCAGTGCCGCGGAAAATGTGCTAGTCTTGTACATAAATATACTTACTATATATAGTATGCGGAGGAGCCCCCATGCCTATCAAAATCCCTGACTCTCTCCCCGCCACCGCGGTGCTGGAGAGCGAGAACATCTTTGTCATGACGGAATATCGCGCAATTCACCAGGACATCCGTCCGCTGAATGTGCTGATTCTCAACCTGATGCCCACCAAGATTGTCACTGAGACCCAGCTGCTGCGCAAACTGTCCAACACCCCGGTGCAGATTGAGGTGGAGCTGCTGCGCACTGCCAGCTACCGTTCCCAGCACACCGATGTGGATCACCTGGAATCCTTCTACACCACCTTTGATCAGGTGAAGTCCCGCAATTACGACGGAATGATCATCACCGGCGCCCCGGTGGAGAATATGGATTTCACCCAGGTAAACTACTGGCCGGAACTGTGCGAGATCATGCGCTGGTCCCGCACCCACGTCCATTCCACCCTGCACATCTGCTGGGGGGCCCAGGCAGGTCTCTATTTTCACCACGGCATCCAGAAGCGCACTCTGCCCAAAAAGCTCTTCGGGGTGTACGAGCACCGGGTGCTCAAGCCTAGCTCCCCCCTTTTCCGCGGGTTTGATGACGTATTTTACGCCCCCCATTCCCGGTACACCGAGGTGCTGGAGCAGGACGTGCGCCATGCGCCGGGGCTGGAGCTCATCTCCACCTCCTCGGAGGCGGGGGTATTTGCCATAAAGACAGAGGACAGCCGCCAGTTTTTCATCATGGGCCACCCGGAGTACGACCCGGACACCCTGGCCCGGGAGTACTGGCGGGACATTGACAAGGGGCTGAACATCGCCGTGCCCGACCACTACTTCCCTGACAACGACCCCCATCAGGTGCCCATCGTCCGCTGGCGCAGCGCCGGGCAGCTACTCTACACCAACTGGCTCAATTACTACGTCTACCAGACCACCCCTTACGACCTGAAGGAGCTTTAAATTCACAGAATTTCCATGCAGCAGCAAGGCCCGGGAGCCGCTCGGCTCCCGGGCCTGTTTTTCTTCTCCGCAAGGCAGCTCCGCCTCTCCCAGGCAGCTGCTCTGTTGAGGCTTCCCACCAGAGGATAGGGCGCGGGCAAACGTCCCCAAGAACAGCACAACCCCCCGGCCATCCACTGTGACCGGGGGGCTACACTTCCGCCTGGGGTTCAATCACTACGCATTACCTCTTACTTTCTACGGATTTCGCGGCGCTGGAATCCAAAGGATGGGGAAATTCCCGTGTTCACTGTTTCCTGGAACGCTGGGGCATCGGATGGTCTTCTTCAGCTGAACTTGGCTTCCGAGGCTTCCGTGCATCTCACTTCATTGAGCAGGTTCGGAACATGTGCTGACTGGAATTTCGCTTTCCTGGAGATTCGCTGCGCTGGAGTCGGTCGGTGATGATTGATGAGCTTGAGGGCCCACGGGACTCACCCCTTCCTTCTGTCTATATTGTACGACTGGCTTTGCAGATTGTCAAGGCTTTTTGTGAAATTAATCCATACATTTTCAGGAGGGCTTTTCCGCTTCCTCCGCCCCGGCGGCCTGCTCCGCCAACAGCGCGTCTCTGTCCCGGATAGTCTGCTCCAGGGTCTTCCGGGGTCGCGCCTCCATCTTGTCCCGCCAGGCAATCAGCCAGGCGGCCAGCTTCTCCAGCCCCTGCTCCTCCAGGGGAAAACCGGCCGTTTCTTCCACCCGGCTGAGCTGCAGGCACCAGGGTCCCTCCCACACCTGGGCGCACAGCTCCTCCCCGGGCACAACCCGGTAGCGCAGCCGCCCGGCGCTCCCCGTCCAGGCGTTCCCGTTTTGAAAGTGGGACAGCACAGGCAAAAAAAGCTCCTCCATCCTCTCTCACTCCTCCCCCGTCCCCGGGCGGGGGACGAAAAAATGCGGTATCACAGCTGTGCCATGATACCACATTTTCCGTCCTTTTTCCATTCTCCGCGTACCGTGCCAGAAACTGCCGGGTGCGCTCCTCCCTGGGGTGCTCGATCACCTGCTGGGCAGAGCCCTGCTCCACAATAACCCCCTGGTCCATAAAGATAACCTGGTCGGCCACATCCCGGGCGAAGGCCATCTCGTGGGTAACGATGATCATGGTGGTGTTCTGCTCAGCCAGGGAGCGGATCACCTTGAGCACCTCCCCGGTGAGCTCGGGGTCCAGGGCGGAGGTGGGCTCGTCAAAGCAGAGGATATCCGGGTGCAGGGCCAGGGCCCGGGCGATGGCCACCCGCTGCTGCTGGCCGCCGGAGAGCTGGTGGGGGTAGTGCCCCGCCCGGTCGGCCAGACCCATGCGTTCCAGCAGAGCGCGGCCCTGGGTATCAATCTCCTCCAGAATCTCCCGCCGCTTGGCCTTGAAATCCGCCCGCTCCCGGGCCAGCAGCCGGGAGGCTAGGGTCACATTCTCCAGAGCGGTGTATTGGGGGAACAGATTAAAGGACTGGAACACCAGCCCGAAGTGCAGCCGCTTTCTGCGCACCTCTCCCTCCCGCTGGGTGGCGGGGTCGGAGGCGTCGAAGAGGAGCTGCCCATTGACCAGAATTCTCCCCTTGTCCGGGGTCTCCAAAAAGTTCAGGCAGCGCAGCAGGGTGGTCTTGCCCGACCCGGAGGAGCCGATAATGGCCAGGGACTTGCCCTGCTCCATGGAAAAGCTGATATCCTCCAGAACCCGGGTGGCACCGAAGTGCTTTTCGATGTGCTCTACATCCAGTACCGTCATACCGCCCGCCTCCTTACCGGAAATAGCTCAGCCGCCGCTCCAGCCAGCCGAAGAGGAGGGTGAGCACCCCCACAAAGACCAGGAAGAACAGCGCCGTGGAAAATAGAGGCCAGATCAGGCCCTTGTTGGAGTACTCATTGGCCATCATGATAATCTCCTTGTTGGAGATGATGCGGGCCAGACAGGTGTCCTTGATGAGGGTGATAATCTCGTTGCCCATGGGGGGGATGATCCGCTTGACCAGCTGCAGCAGGGTCACCCGGAAGAAGATCTGCCCCCGGGTCATGCCCAGCACCTGCCCCGCCTCGTACTGGCCCCGGGGGATGGAGTCAATGCCGCCCCGGTAGATCTCGGAGAAGTAGCAGGCATAGTTGATCACAAAGGCCACCGCCGCCCCGCCGAAGCGCCCAAAGGACGGGATGTCCCACCCGTAGTTGATGGACAGCAGGCCGGGCACATAAAAAATCACAATGACCTGCAGCATCAGCGGAGTGCCCCGGATAATCCACACAAAGGTCTTCACCAGCCAGGCCAGAGGCTTGAACTTGCTGCGGGAACCGAAGCACACCACCAGCCCCAGGGGCAGAGCAAAAAGCAGGGTTGCCCCGAAGAGCTGGCAGTTGATGAGGAATGCCTCGCACAGGCGGGAAATAATCACAGCCATGAAAACACCTCAAAAGACACGCCCTGGGACAGCGGCCGCGCCGCTGTCCCAGGCGAAAAATGGTGATGACGTTGAAGCTGCCGGTTACTCGGCCAGGGTGAGGCCGTACTTGTCAGCCAGGGTCTGCATGGTGCCGTCGGCCCGCAGCTCCTCAAAGATGGCGTTTACCTGGTCGCACACGTCCGAGCCCTTGCGGAAGGCCACGCCGTAGTACTCCTCGGCCAGCTGATCCACAATCACCAGGTTGTCGTAGTCGGTGCCCTCGCCAATCATGGCCTGGGCCAGGGTGATGTCCAGCACCGCGGCGTCACAGTTGCCCGAGGCCACCTCCATCAGGCAGTCGGTCTGCACGCTCTTGGGCACGTAAGTAGCCTGGGAGAGGTTCTCGTCCCCCTCGATGGTGGTCTGACCGGCAGAGCCCTGCTCGGCACACACCGTCTTGTCCGCCAGGGAGCTGGTGTCCGCGTAGTCGTTGTCGGCCAGCATCACAACCACCTGGGCGTTGACCACATAGGGGTCGGTGATAGCCATGTTGGCCTTGCGGTCCTCGTCGATGGTCAGGCCGTTCCAGATGCAGTCGATGGTACCGGCGGAGAGCTCAACCTCCTTGGTCTCCCACACGATCTCCTGGAACTGGGGCTCCACACCCAGCTTCTCGCACACCGCCTTGGCCAGCTCGGTGTCAAAGCCGGTGAACTCGCCGTTCTCGTCGGTGTAGTTCATGGGTTCATATACGGTGTAGCCGATGATCATGTTGCCCTTGTCCTGGATGTAGGCCAGATCGCTCTCACCGCCGGTCTCCTCTCCGGCAGCAGGGGTGGTGCTGGCAGGGGGAGTGGACGCCTCGCCCCCGTCGGGGGTGTTGGCCGTCCCCTGGGAACCGTTGGAGCAGGCGGCCAGGGCCAGACACACGCACAGCGCCAGAGCCAGCGCCATCAGTCTCTTTTTCATTGTAAAATCCTCCATTTCCTGTGTGAGTGGTCAAATGCTTTAGTATATTATCACACTAAAGTTTTACTGTAAAGAGGTTCCTCCAAAAAAGTGCCCTCACTCTCCCCGGGCAATCAGGCGGGCCCGGCGGAGATCCTCCGGGTGGTTGATATTCATTAGAATATGATCCAGGTCGAAATCCGTCAGCTCCCGCTCCTCCACCAGCCGGGCAGGCAGGTGCCGGATCAGGCTGTACAGGGATTTTCTCCCCTCATCCAGCCAGGCCGTGACTGCAGGCAGGCAGGCATGGCTGTACAGGGCGAACAGGGGCTCCAGATCCCCGCTGGTCCGGCGGATGCAGCACACGGGGGCGTCTCCCCGCAGCTGTACAAGCCGGGCCAGCAGCGCAGGATCCCCAAAGGGAAGATCCACCCCAGTGAGAAAGACAAGCCCCCCGTCTATGCGGGTCAGCGCGGCCTCCAGCCCCGCCAAGGGTCCCTGGTTGCCCGCCCGGAGGTCGCAGACCTCCTCCGCCCCGGCGGCTAGATACCGACCCGGCCGATCTACCGCGAGGAAAAGCCGGTCTACCACGGGACGGTAGCGCCTCACCAGCCGCTCCAGAAAAGTCTCTCCTTCCAGTTGTAGAGCGCACTTGTCCTGCCCCATTCGGACAGATTTTCCCCCCGCCAAAATCACGCCGGCCAGTTCCATCTCCACGCCCCCCTTTTTCTGCTTTTACAGTGTAGCAGAAATCGCGCTGCGGCGCAAAAACTTTCTCCGTCCTCTGTATAGAACGGGGGCAGATGTCACATCCTCTCCAGTAGAACATCCATCCCATAAAAAGGAGCACACGAACTATGAAAAGACTGGCTGCGGCCCTTCTGGCCGCCTCTCTTCTCCTCCTGCCCGCCCGGGCGGCCGCCGACGGCGGTGCGGCGGATACCGGGGCGGCCCAGCCCGTATCGGTGGACGCCGCCGCCGCCGTTCTCATGGAAAAGGAGACCGGCAGTATCCTGTGCGCCCAAAATGCCCATGATAAGCTGGAGCCCGCCAGTGTCACCAAGGTAATGACCCTTCTGCTGGTCATGGAGGCTTTGGACGAGGGGCGCATCAGCCGGGAGGACATGGTCAGCGTCTCCGCCTACGCCGCCTCCATGGGTGGCTCCCAGGTGTACCTGAAGGAGGGGGAGCAGATGAGCGTGGACGATCTGCTCAAGGCGGTGGCGGTGGCCTCAGGCAACGACGCTGCCGTGGCTCTGGCCGAACACCTGGCGGGCAGCGAGGAGGCCTTTGTCACCCTGATGAACCAGCGGGCCGCCCAGCTGGGAATGGAGGATACCTGCTTTCTCAACTGCACCGGTCTGCCCGCGGCCGGCCATCTGACCAGCGCCTATGACATCGCCCTGATGAGCCGGGAGCTGATTGCCAACCACCCCTCCATCCGGGACTACACCACCATCTGGATGGACTCTCTGCGGGACGGGCAGTTCCAGCTGAGCAACACCAACAAGCTCATCCGCTTCTACCAGGGGGCCACCGGTCTGAAAACCGGCTCCACCGACGCGGCAGGCTACTGTCTGTCCGCCACCGCCGAGCGGGATGGGATGGAGCTCATCGCCGTCATTCTCAAGGCCCCCAGCTCAGCCGCCCGCCAGCAGGCCGCGGCCACACTGCTCAACTACGGCTTTGCCAACTACACCCTGCTGGACATCTCCCCCGACCAGGCCCTGCCCCCGGTGGACGTGCTGCTGGGTGAGCAGTCCTACGTCCAGCCCCGGCTGGCCCAGTCCAGCCGGATTCTGGTGGAGAAGGCCCAGGTCAACGGGGTAACCACCAGCGTGCAGCTGTGCCAGGACGTGCAGGCCCCGGTGGAGGCCGGCCAGAAGCTGGGGGAGATGGCAGTGCTCATTGACGGGGAGCAGGCACAGACCATCCCCATCGTGGCGGAGCAGGCGGTGGCGCGCATTTCAATTTCCGGTCTGTTTTCCAAGCTGCTGCGCGGTCTTTTTATGGCTGGCTGACCCTGCATTTCTATGCGGCGGAGGGCATATGCCCTCCGCCGCATTGTACATCTCACCGGGATTTTCAATTCCTTCTGATGGAATTTTTATCGTTTCTTTTCCATACTCTTCTTGACTGCCTCTCTGTTTGGTTGTATAATGTACACAAATAATTTCCGTCAGTTTCGGAAGTTGTTTATTCGCAATGACCACTTTTTTCGACAGAACTCCCTGGAGTTTTGCATGTTTTTACCAACCAAGGAGAGGATACCTATGGGCAGCACTTCAACTACCCCTTCCAGTTCCACATCTGATATTCTGCGCGACTTTCTGGCCGGACAAGCCGTTCGGATGCAGGAATACCTGGGCTCTCACCCCGCGGGGGAGCAGGGCCACGTATTCCGGGTCTGGGCCCCCAACGCCCAGCAGGTGTGTGTCATGGGTGATTTCAATAACTGGAACGAGTCCGATCATCCCCTTGCCCCCCTGGCCGGCGGCGTGTGGGAGGGCTATGTCCCCGGTCTGAAGCAGTATGACACCTATAAGTACGCCATTCACACTAAAGACGGCCGGGTGCTGGCCAAGGCCGACCCCTATGCCTTTCATGCCGAGACCCGTCCGGGTAACGGCTCGAAGATCTACAATCTGGACGGCTACCAGTGGGGGGATGCCAACTGGCTGAGCTATCGGGCCAGCCACCCAGTCTATCAAAATCCCCTGAATATTTATGAGGTGCATCTGGGCTCCTGGCGGCGTACGGGGGATGACGAGCCCCTCTCTTATCCTGACATCGCCCGCTACCTGGTGCCCTATGTAAAAGAAATGGGATTCACTCATGTGGAGCTGCTCCCCATCACCGAGCACCCCTTAGACGCCTCGTGGGGCTACCAGTGCACCGGCTATTTCGCCGCCACCAGCCGCTATGGCACCCCCCACGATCTGATGTATCTCATCGACCAGCTCCACCAGGCCGGCATCGGCGTGATTCTGGACTGGGTGCCCGCCCACTTCCCCAAGGACG
>CALWWS010000237.1 GCA_944385305.1 uncultured Oscillospiraceae bacterium
CGATCTCCTTCAGGGACAGGTTGGTCATCCGGCGGATCTGGTACATGGCGATCTGCCGGGCCAGGGCGGTGTCCTTGGTGCGGCTCTGGCCCCGGAGGGCGCTGGCGTCGATGTTGTAGAACTTGCTTACCTCGTCGATGATCACGTCGGGGGAGGGGAGAAATTCCGCCTTGTCCTTGAACATATCCCGCACCGCCCGGGTGACGGTGTCCACGTCCACGCTCTCCCCCATCAGCTCCTGGAAGGCCAGGATCTTGTTTACCGTACCCTCAATCTGGCGGACATTGGAGGTGATGTTGTCCGCAATGTACTGCAAGACCGGGTCGGGCAGGTTCATGCCCCGGCGGATGGCCTTGTTTTTGATAATGGCCACCCGGGTCTCATAGTCGGGGGGCTGGATATCCACCGGCAGGCCCCATTCAAACCGGGTGCGCAGCCGATCGTCCAGCCGGAGCATCTCCTTGGGGGGGCGGTCGGCGGTGAAGACAATCTGGCGCCCCGCCTCATAGAGGGTGTTGAAGGTGTGGAACATCTCCTCCTGGGAGCTCTCCTTGCCGGCGATGAACTGCACGTCGTCCATGAGAAACACGTCGGCGTAGCGGTATTTCTCCCGGAACTCCTGGTTGCGTCCCTCCCGAATGGCCTGGATGAGCTCATTGGTAAAGGAGTCCCCCTTGATGTAGACAATGCGGTAATCCGGGTAGGCGGCGTGGATCTTGTGGGCAATGGCGTAGAGCAGGTGGGTTTTGCCCAGCCCGGACTCCCCGTAGATGAACAGGGGGTTATAGGTCTGAGCGGGGTGCTCGGCCACCGCCACGGCGGCGGCGTGGGCAAACTTGTTGGAGGAGCCTACCACGAACCGCTCAAAGGTGTACTCCTCGGTGCCGGGCAGGAAGGAGTCGCCGCTGTCCGCCTTGGAAAAGCGCTCCAGCTCTCCCTCCCCCAGCACCACCACCTCAAAGTCGGAGGAGAAGAGCTCGTGCAGGGCCTTCTGAATAGCCCCGGTGTACCGGGAGGTGATGATGTCCTTTTTGAAGTTGGACGGAGTGTGCAGGATAAAGCGGTTTTCCTCCAGAGCTACCGCGGCAGCGTCGTCAAACCAGGTGTTGATGGTGGTGGCGGTCATCTCCCCCTCCATCAGGGAGAGCACCTTGGCCCAGATATCGGCCGGGGAATTCATAAGAGAACCACCTCTTCACAGGTAAAAATTTAATAAACTCGTATTCAACTGATTATATCAAAAAACAGGGTCTAAAGCAACGCTTTTTGGGGACATACCTTATAAAATAGAAGTCGGATTTGGGAGTGAAGAAAAATTACACCACAATATGTTGTGTTTTTTCTGTCAGAGCAAAAAAAGGGGAAAAAAGAAGTAAAAAATATGGTTGACAGGGGATTTTAAAATAGTCTATAATATCATCTGCGCCATATGGACTTGTATGGTGTAAAGCAGTTTTCTTTGACGACCGCAGCCGAAACCGGCTGTTGTGGTGGGTGGATGTAATCCGCCGGAAAATCGTACGGGAGGTGTACCAAAATGGTTCGTACCTATCAGCCCAAGAAGCGTCAGCGCTCCAAGGAGCACGGGTTCCGCAAGCGCATGCGTACTGCCAACGGCCGCAAGGTGCTGGCTCGCCGCCGCGCGAAGGGCCGCGCCCGTCTGACCCACTAATGGGCGGGCAAACGGAATAGAGCTTTTGAGGGGCGGGGGAGTTTTCCCACCGCCCCTGCGCAGCATGTGCAGAAAAGGACGCAAAAAGGGGAACCCAACGTGAAGCACACGGTCTCACTGAAACAGAACCACGCCTTTCGCCGCCTCTACGGGAAGGGAAAGAGCGCTGTCTCCCCCAGTCTGGTTCTCTACTGCCGGAAAAACCGGCTTTCCTGCAGCCGGCTTGGGATTACCGTGGGCGTCAAGGTGGGCAAGGCGGTGGTACGCAACCGCACCCGCCGCCGGATTCGGGAGGCCTACCGCATCCACGAGGAGAGCTTTCTGCCGGGCTATGATCTGGTGGTGGTGGCCCGGGTACGGGCTGCCCACGCCCCCTACCGGGAGCTGGAGCGCAGTCTGCTCCAGCTGGCGGACAAGCTGGGGCTGCGGAGGGAGGCGGACAGACCGTGAAGGGACTGCTTCTCAAGCTGATCCGCGCCTACCGCCGGTATATCTCCCCCGCCCGGCCGCCCTGCTGCCGCTTTATTCCCACCTGTTCGGCCTATGCCCTGGAGGCGGTGGAGAAGTACGGTGCCCTGCGGGGGGGCTGGCTTGCCCTGCGCCGGGTGCTCCGGTGCCACCCCTTCCACCGGCAGACGTCCTTTGTCTACGACCCTGTGCCATAGCCAACAAACAAATTGACTTGGAGGCGCACCCATGAGCTTTTTTCAGATGATACTCTTCCCCTTCTCCTGGCTGCTCAATGTATTTTACAGTTTTACAGGCAGCTATGGATTGGCGCTGATTTTGTTTGCCATTGTGGTGAAGGTGATCCTCTTCCCCTTCTCCCTCAAGGGCAAGCGCAGTATGATTCAGATGAACATGCTCTCCGGCCAGATGCAGAAGCTGCAAAAGCAGTACGGCAGGGACAGAGAGCGCTACAATATGGAGGTGCAGAAGCTCTACGAGCGGGAAAAGGTCAACCCCATGGGCGGGTGTCTGTGGTCCTTTATCCCCCTTCTGATCCTGCTGCCCCTGTACGCCATTGTGCGCCGTCCCCTGTACTATATCATGGGACTGACCACGGATCAGATCTCCCAGATCGCCCAGGCGGTGGACTGGAACACCGTGGCGGTGGACATGGGGTGGATTAAGAACGCTACCGATACCTTCAGCAGCGGCGGCTACAATGAGCTGTTCCTCTCCTCCCTGATTAACGACGGCAATCTGGCCTCCCTGAAGGCCATGCTGGGGGAGGGAGCCTCCCGGCTGTCCGCCCTCAACTTTGATTTTCTGGGGATTGACCTCTCCCAGGTGCCTCAGCTGAAGTTCTGGCTGGTAGCCGGCGGATTCGGGCTGTTTATTCTGCCCATCATCTCCGCCGCCACGGGCCTGCTCTTCTCCTACATTTCCATGAAGACCAACGCCATCAACAACAAGGCGGCCCAGGCGGCCAACAATGTCTCCAGCAAGATGATGCTGGTGGTCTCCCCCCTCATGTCCCTGTGGATTGGCTTTGTAATGCCCGCCGCCCTGTGCGTGTACTGGATTGCCAACAACTGTCTGTCCATGCTCCAGGAGTTCCTCTCCGGCAAGCTGCTCAAGAAAGACTATGAGCGGGCCGCCGCCGCTCAGGCCGAGCGGGAGCGGCTGGAGAAGGAAGAGGAGAAGGAAGAAAAGCGCCGGAAGGCGGAAGAGCGCGCCCGCCGCCTGGAAGAGGAAAAGAACAACAAGGGCAAGAAGAAGAAGGCCGAGAAAAAGGAAGAGCCCGAGGACAAGGAGAAAATCCCCGCCAGCGTGAAGGAGGCCAGCCGGGTGGGGCTGCGCCAGTACGCCCGGGGCCGGGCCTACGATCCCTATCGCTACAGCCCTGACGGCCCCACGCCCTACCAGGGGGAGAAGAGCACCCCCGCCGATAAGGCCAAGCCCGCCCCCGTTGAGGAGAGCAAGGCGGACAAGCCCGCGCTGGAGCAGCCTGTTCAGAGCACCCAGGCGGAGGGCTCCGCTGTGGAGGACACCGTCGTGGAAAGCCCTGCGGAGGAGATTGTGTCCGAGGATACCGCCCCTGTGGAGAGCGGGGAAGCCCCGGCTGACGGACAGGCGGAGGAGCCTTCCGATCCGGAGAATAAGGAATAACGGCCCAGCCGTTGCCATACAAGGAGAGATCCCAATATGCTGAAATGGATTGAGAGCACCGGCAAGAGTGAGGAGGCCGCCATTGAGGCGGCCCTGGCCAAGCTGGGCCTGGACCGGGACGAGGTCTCGGTGGAGATTCTGGAGCGGGCCAAGACCGGCTTTCTGGGTATCGGGAGCAGCCCGGCCAAGGTAAAGGTGACCTACCAGGCCCCCGACGAACCCCAGCCCGCCCCCGCTCCCCAGCCGGTTACCCCTCCCGTGGAGGAGAAGGTTTCTGCCGCCCCTGCGGCGGAGGTTCGGGTGGAGCAGGAGTGCCAGCCTGCTGCCCCCGCCCCGGAGTCTGCGGCTGCTGTGCCCGCCCAGGACGAAAAGACCGCTAAGATTGAGCAGTTTTTAACTGGTCTGCTCTCCCACATGGGGGCGGACGCCCGGCCGGTGATTTCCCTGGACGATCAGGGCAACTACCAGGTGGAGCTGGTGGGCAGGGACCTGGGCGGCCTCATCGGCCGCCGGGGAGAGACCCTGGACGCCATCCAGCAGCTTACCGGATATGCGGTAAACCGGGGGCAGTCCAAGCGGGTGCGCATCCATGTGGACGCTGAGCACTACCGCGCCAAGCGGGAGGAGTCCCTGGTGCGCCTGGCCCAGAAAGTGGCGGGCAAGGTGGTCAAGTACCGCCGCAACGTCACCCTGGAGCCCATGAACGCCTACGAGCGCCATGTGATTCATACCGCTCTGCAGGACTACCCCGATGTGACCACTTACTCCGTAGGGA
>CALWWS010000238.1 GCA_944385305.1 uncultured Oscillospiraceae bacterium
CTCCACCCAGATGACCCTCCACTCCCTGGACGGGGTGAAAATGGCCGCCGACCTGGGGCTGAAGCGGGTGGTGCTCGCCCGGGAGCTGTCCGCCCAGGCCATTGAATATATCTGCACCCGCGCCCCCATTGAGGTGGAGGTCTTCGTCCACGGGGCCCTGTGCATGTGCTACTCTGGGCAGTGCTTTTTCTCCTCGGTCATCGGCGGGCGCAGCGGCAACCGGGGGCTGTGCGCCCAGCCCTGCCGCCTGGCCTACGGCTGGGGGGATGTGGCCGACAGCTATCCCCTTTCCTTAAAGGATCTCTCCCTGGCCGCCTACCTGCGCCAGCTGCGCAAGATGGGGGTGGCCTGCGTCAAGATCGAGGGGCGCATGAAGCGCCCGGAGTACGTGGCGGTGGTCACGAAGATCTATTCCGCCCTCATCCATGAGGACCGGGAGCCCACAGCGGAAGAATGGAGCGCCCTCAAAGCCGCCTTTTCCCGCCAGGGGTTCACGGATGGATATTATGTCAACCAACCCGGACGGGCCATGTTCGGTGTGCGGGATAAGCAGGAGGAGCCCAAAGAGCTCTTTGCCCAGGCCAAGGCGGCCTACACCCGGGAGACACCCCGGGTGGACGTCACCCTCTATGCCATGATCCGCCCCGGGGAGGGGGCCAAGGTGGGGGTGGAAGACGCCGACGGGCGGGTGGTCACCGCCGAGGGGCCTGTGCCCGAGGCCGCCCGCACCCGGGCGCTCACCCGGGAGGAGGTATGTGCCCAGCTGGCCAAGACGGGGGGCACTCCCTACCGGTGCCGGGAGGTGAAGGCCCTGGTGGAGCCGGGGCTGTCCCTGCCCGTGTCCGCCCTGAACGCCCTGCGCCGCCAGGTGCTGGAGGGGCTGTCCAGCCGGCGCACCCTCCCACCCAAGCGCCGTCAGCAGCCCTTTCAGACCGGTGTGCGCTACGAGGGGCGGCGGGAGTCCCCGGTATGCACGATGCTGCTTTCCAGCGCCGGGCAGCTCTCCGACGAGCTGCTGCGCCTGAAGCCCGCGCTGCTCTATCTGCCCCTGGGGGAGATTGCTGAGCACCCGGAGTGTGTGGAGCGCGCCCTGCGCCGGGATGTGCCCGTGGCGGCGGTGCTGCCCCGCATCTCCTGGGACAATGAGCGCGCCCAGCTCAGCCGCGCGCTGGCCGATGCCCGGGCGCTGGGGGTGACCGATGTGCTGGTGGGTACCCTGGGGCTGGTGCGTCCCGCCCGGGATGCGGGCATGAACCTGCGGGGGGACTACGGCCTGGGGGTTTATAACTCCCAGACCCTCAAGGAGCTCAAGCGCCTGGGCTTTTTCTCGGCCACCGCCTCCTTTGAGGCAAGGTTGGGCCAGATCCGGGACCTGTCCAAGGCGGTGGATCTGGAGCTGATCGTCTACGGCCGGCTGCCCCTGATGATCACGGAGAACTGCATCATCGAGGGGCGGTGGGGCCGGTGCGCCTGTGAGAACCAGAACGTCCTCACCGACCGCACGGGCGCCCGCTTCCCTGTGGTGAAGGCCCCTGGCTGCCGCAATGAGATCTTGAATTCCAAAAAGCTGTTTTTGGCCGATAAATCCGCCGACTACGGACGCCTGGGACTGTGGGCGGCCCGGCTGCAGTTCACCACGGAGAATGCCTTTGAGTGCGTCCAGGCGGCCGAGCGGTACCTGGGCCGGGGGCGGTGGGCCCCCGCCGAATATACCAGAGGACTATATTACCGGGAAGTGGAATAGAATATGAAGTTGAAGATAAAATTGCTGCGGGAGGGTGCCGTCCCGCCCCGGTACGCCACGGAAGGGGCGGCGGCCATGGATCTGACCGCCTGTATGGACGCCCCCGTGACCATTGCCCCCCGGCAGCTGGTCACTCTGCCCACGGGCCTTGCCATTGCCCTGCCCTCGGCGGAGTACGTGGCCCTGGTGTTTGCCCGCTCCGGCCTGGGCATCAAGCACGGCATCGCTTTGTCCAACGGGGTGGGGGTCATCGACAGCGACTACCGGGGGGAGATCCAGGTGGGACTGACCAACCTGTCCGACACCCCCTATACCGTGCAGCCCGGGGACCGGGTGGCCCAGCTGGCCGTGGTGCCCGTAGCCCGGGCCCAGGTGGAGCTGGCCGACGAGCTGGACGACACCGCCCGGGGGGCCGGGGGCCTCGGGTCCACCGGACAGTAAAGGAGAGTCATGATGGAGATCATTTTGGCATCGGGCTCCCCTCGCCGGCGGGAGCTGCTGGAGCGCATGGGCCTGCGGGGCTTCCGGGTAGTGGTGCCCCATACTCAGGAGCTGCTGGACCCCGACCTTACACCGGCGCAGCAGGTGGAGCGGCTGTCCCGGGAGAAGGCGGAGGCGGTGTGTGCCCAGGCCGCCCCGGGCAGCCTCATCATTGCTGCCGACACGGTGGTGGCCCTGGACGGGCGTATTTTGGGCAAGCCCGCCGACGAGGCGCAGGCCCGGGAGATGCTCACCGCCCTGTCGGGCAGGAGCCACCAGGTATACACCGGCTTTACTGTGCAGCGGGACGGGGAGCAGGTGGTGGAGCATGAGGTGACCCAGGTGCGCTTCCGGGCGCTGAGCGGGGAGGATGTGGCGCACTACATCGCCGCCGGCGAGTGTTTGGACAAGGCTGGGGCCTACGGTATCCAGGGGTGCGGTGCCCTGCTGGTGGAGGCCATCCAGGGGGATTACTACAACGTGATGGGGCTGCCCATTGCCCATCTGGCCCAGGTCCTGGGACGGTTCGGTGTGGACTGCCTGGCGCTGTGCGCCCATGTATGAGGTAAGGAGAGCTGGGGTTGAAGCATATTTTTCATCATAAGGGAGCTTGGGTGCTGCTCATTGCTCTGGTGCTGGCCGGCGCCACGCTGGCGGGGTCCTACCTCCTCAGCGGCTCCTCCAGCCCTCTGGCCAATGTGCTCAGCGTGGTCACCGCCCCTGTGCGGGGAGGACTGGCCTCCCTGGTGGGCTGGGTGGAGGACCGGTACAACTACGCCTTCCGCTATGAGGAGCTGGAGGCGGAGAATGAGGCACTCAAGCAGCGCGTCGCCGAGCTGGAGGAGGCCGCCCGCCTGGGCGAGGATGCCAGCCGGGAGAATGAGCGCCTGCGGGATCTGCTGAGCCTGAGAGAAAAACAGGCCGGTTTTGAATATTTTGAACTGGAGTCGGCCACCGTCACCGCCCGGGGGGCCACCAACTGGGCCTCTACCCTCACCATTAGCAAGGGCTCCAACCACGGTGTGGAGGCGGGAGACTGCGTCATGGACCAGTACGGCAACCTGGTGGGCATTGTCAGCGAGGTCTCCTACAACTCCAGCACCCTCATCACTGTGGTAGACGCGGGGCTGGAGATGGGCGGGCTTGTGGCCCGCACCGACAGTGCCGCCATCCTGGAGGGCGACTTTGAACTCATGGGCCAGGGGAAGCTCAAGCTCACCTACCTGCCGGAAAACACCCAGCTCATTGCCGGTGATCAGGTGCTCACCTCCGGGATGGGGGGCGTATACCCATCCGGCCTGGTGGTGGGGATCATTGACGAGATCC
>CALWWS010000239.1 GCA_944385305.1 uncultured Oscillospiraceae bacterium
AACCTATCTGGACTGTGTGTGTGACGTGCTGTCCGGGAAGGTGAAGCTGGACATGGGACTGCCCCAGAGGGCCCCGGGGATCTGGAGCGCCGACGAACTCCCCAAGGAGACGTCCCTGGTTCCCCCCTGCTGGATCGGCCCGGGCGTGGTATTGGGGCCGGGCTCGCTGGTGGGGCCCCACGTGGTGCTGTCCCAGGGGGCCGCGGTGGAGTGCAAAACCATGGTACAGCGATCTGTGCTGCTGGAGAGCGCCTGTGCCGGCCCGCGCGCGACCCTGTATGGCGCTATTCTGTGCCGGGGCGCTGCCGTCCGCAAGGGAGCGGTACTCAACGAGGGAGCGGTACTGGGGGAAAACGCCCTGGCGGAGGAGGGGGCTGTTCTGCTGGAACGGGTGCAGCTATGGCCGGGACAGACCGCCCCCGCAGGCTGCCGCCTGGGGCGCTCCATCACCAGCGGAGCCCGAAAAGGGGTGGTGCGCTTTGGCACCCAGGGGGTCATCCAGGGGGTGCTGGGAGAAGACCTGGGACCCGAAGCCCTGCTGGCCCTGGGCGGCGCCCTGGGCGGAGAGGGAGCCGTAGGGCTGGGCTGCACACCAACGCCGGGTGCCCAGATGCTGATCGGGGCGGCGGCGGCCGGCATATCCGCAGCGGGAGGCTCCCCTCTTCTCCACAGCCTGGAGTGTCCCGTTCAGGGGGCCTGGGCAGCCCGGCAGGCGGGGTTGGCCGCCTCCCTCTTTGTAGAAGAGGAGGGAGGGCGCATCTACCTGCGTCTTTTCGACCGCCATGGCCTTCCCCTGGGGCGGGACCGGGAGCGCCGGCTGGAACGGGCATTGATGCAGGGGGAATTGCCCGCCGTTCGAATCGGGCAGGTGGGGGTGCTGAGACGGCTGGATCTGACGGCGGACCGGTGGGCGGCGGAGACGGCGGAGGAGTCCGCCCTGGGCCGTCCGGCCCTGCGCCGGGTGACCATAGCGGTGGGGCAGGATACTCCGGCGGACCGGGCCCTTCGGGGGGCGCTGTCTGCCCTGGGCTGCCGGCTGGAGGAGCAGTGGCGGCCGGGAATCCCAGCCTTTTCCGCTGACCGCGGGGGATTCCGTCTCTCCGCCCAGGACGAGAAGGGAAGCCTGCTGGACCCGGGACAGCTGCTGACCCTGCTGACCCTGATTGAGATGGAAAATGGCAGCGGCCGTGTGGCCGTGCCCGAGGAGACCAGCGCGGCGGTGGATCTGGTGGCGGCGGGTTATAACGGTACGGTGCTTCGACTGGGACGGGGCGGCCCGGAGGCCCGGGCGCTGTACGCTGCCCAGCCCTGGCTGTGGTCAGCCCCCGCCGCTGCGGTGCGCATCTGCTCCCGCATGGGGGTATCGGGCCAGAAGCTGGAGGCTCTGATGTCCAAAATCCCCCGCTTCTGCACCTGGAAGCGGGAGGTTCCCCTCACCTCCGACCGCAGGCGGGTGATGCAGGCCCTGGCCCGGGATCGCCGCTGCACCCCCAGCGGCGGCGGGCTGCGCCTGCGCACAGGGGACGGCTGGGTCTATCTGGTTCCGCTGGCCCGGCGCTCCGCCCTGCGGGTGGTGGCGGAGGGTCCCGACCTGGAGCTGGCCGCTGAACTGTGTGATTTCTATGCTGACCGGGCCGCTCAGCTGGACCGGGAGGCCGCACAGGCCCAGGAGGAAAAATAGTAGTTGCGTTCTGGGCTGCCGCATAGTATAATTTAAAAGATAGGCGTGGTATAATATGGTAGGTTAAGCGGCTTTTACCGCGCCGGAATTCGATCTATACGCGAAGAGGGGGTTCAACGGGCCTGCGGCCCGCCCCGCCGCGTTTAAATAGATTCCGGAGGCTCTGACCCGTAAAGCGACAGGCGGGGACGGCCTTCGGGGACAGCAGCGACAAAGGGCAAAAGGCAGACAGGCGAAGGGTGCGTGTATTTCGCTCCGGCGAGGCAGGGCCGGCGCGGAAGCCCGCCTTCGTCTGATGGCTGTGCGTCTGCACAGCGGATTTGCCGCGCCCTTTGCCGCCCGTACATCCAAGGAAACATCATAATTTAGTAAGGAGTATTTATGGCAGAAAAACTGAAAATCATCTCTCTGGGCGGTCTGAACGAGATCGGCAAGAACATGACGGTCTTTGAGTACGGCGGCGATATCATCGTGGTGGACTGCGGCATGGGCTTTCCCGACGACGACATGTACGGCATCGACGTGGTCATCCCCGACGTCAGCTACCTGATCAAGAACCAGAGCAAGCTGCGGGGCATTTTCATCACCCACGGGCACGAGGACCACATCGGTGCCCTGCCCTATGTCCTGCGCTCCATCAACGCCCCCATCTACGCCACCCGGATGAGCGTGGGCCTGATCCAGCTGAAGCTGGAGGAGCACCGCCTGCTGGACAAGACCAAGCTGGTCACCTGCGAGCCGGGCGCCGTGGTCAAGGCGGGCAAGTTCTCGGTGGAGTTCATCCACGTCAACCACTCCATCGCCGACGCGGTGGGCTTTGCCATCAAGAGTCCGGTGGGCACCGTGGTCCACACCGGCGACTTCAAGATTGACACTACC
>CALWWS010000240.1 GCA_944385305.1 uncultured Oscillospiraceae bacterium
CAGATTGCCCTGGAGCGGGGCTGTGGCCGCATGGAGTGGTGGTGCCTGGACTGGAACCGGCCCTCCATTGATTTTTACACTAAGGGCATGGGGGCCGAGCCCATGAGCGACTGGACGGTCTACCGCTTGGCGGGGGAGACCTTGGAAGCTGCCGCCCAAGTAAGAGAAGAAAAAGAAACGCCGACATAAACATGCTCCAGGAAAAATCAGGCCCTGCTGGTGGAGCGTTATCTTCTGTCAGAGGGATGACATACAGAGAAAAGGAGAACCACCATGTCTTTTGTCCACCTACATCTACATACCGAATTTTCCCTGCTGGACGGGGCCTGCCGCATCGACCGTCTCACCCAGCGGCTGAAGGAGCTGGGCCAGGAGGCGGTGGCCATCACTGACCATGGGGTGATGTATGGGGTGATCGACTTCTATAAGGCCTGTAAGGCGGCGGGCATCAAGCCCATCATCGGCTGTGAGGTCTATGTGGCCCCCCGGGGGCGGACCCGCTTCCAGAAGGTCCACGAGTTTGATTCCGCCTTCTCCCACCTGGTGCTCCTGTGCCGGAATGAGGAGGGGTACCGGAACCTGTCTTACCTGGTCTCCCGGGCCTTTATTGAGGGCTTTTATATCAAGCCCCGCATTGATTTGGATTTACTGCGGGAGCGCAGCGCCGGCCTGATCGCTTGCTCTGCCTGCCTGGGGGGCGAGGTGCCCAAGCTGCTGATGGCGGGGGAGTACGACAAGGCCAAGGCGGTCGCCCTGGAGATGCGGGAGATCTTCGGGGAGGACGGCTATTACCTGGAGCTCCAGGACCACGGCATTCCCGCCCAGCGGCAGGTGAATGCCGGCCTGATGCGCATCCACCAGGAGACCGGCATCCCCCTGATTGCCACCAACGACGCACACTATCTCCGCAAGGAGGACGCCAAGGCCCAGGATATCCTTATGTGTATCCAGACGGGAAAGACGGTGGACGAGGTCAACCGCATGCGCTTTGAGACCGAGGAATTCTATGTGAAGAGCGAGGCGGAGATGGCCGCCCTCTTCCCCAACTGTCCGGAGGCGCTGGAGAACACCGCTAAAATTGCCCAGCTGTGCAACCTGGAGTTTGAATTCGGCAAATATCACCTGCCCCTCTTCCAGCTGCCCGAGGGCTATACCGACGGGTATGCCTACTTTGAAAAGCTGTGCCTGGACGGCTTCCGCTGGCGCTATCCCGCCCAGCCGCCGGAGTATCTGGAGCAGCTGCGGTATGAGATGGACATGATCCGGAAGATGGGCTTTGTGGACTACTTCCTCATCGTGGCCGATTTCATCGGCTATGCCAAAAAGAATGGGATTCCCGTGGGGCCGGGCCGCGGCTCAGCGGCGGGCTCTATGGTGGCCTACTGCCTGGACATCAGCGAGATCGACCCAATTAAATATAGCCTGTACTTCGAGCGGTTTCTGAACCCGGAGCGGGTGACCATGCCCGATATTGACACGGACTTCTGTATCCGCCGCCGTCAGGATGTCATCGACTATGTGGCCCAGAAGTACGGGGCGGACCACCTGGCTCAGATCGTTACCTTCGGTACCATGGCGGCCAAGGCGGTGGTGCGGGACGTGGGCCGGGTGATGAACCTGCCCTATGCCGAGGTGGACGTCATCGCCAAGCAGATCCCCGACGGCCAGCAGGGGAAGCCCATGACCCTGCAGAACGCCCTGGTTTTGTCCAAGGGCCTGCGGGAGGCCTATGAGACCCGGCCGGAGATCAAGAGCCTTATCGACACCGCCATGACCATCGAGGGCATGCCCCGCAACGCCTCCACCCACGCCTCCGGCGTGGTCATTACCCGGCGTCCGGTGGTGGACTATGTGCCCCTGGCCACCAACGACGGCCTGGTGGTCACCCAGTACACCATGACCACCCTGGAGGAGCTGGGCCTGCTGAAGATGGACTTTTTGGGCCTGCGCAACCTGACGGTGATGGACGACGCCGCCAAGATGATTCGCCGCACCCACCCGGACTTTGATGCCCGGGTCATTCCGGAGGACGACCCGGCGGTGTTCCAGATGCTGGGGGAGGGGAAGACAGCCGGCGTGTTCCAGCTGGAATCCAGCGGCATCACCGGGGTGTGTACCAGCCTGAAGCCCCAGAGCATGGAGGACATCGTGGCTTTGATCGCCTTGTACCGCCCGGGACCCATGGCCTCCATCCCCCGCTTTATCGAGTGCAAGCACCACCCGGAGAAGGTGTCCTATAAGCATCCGGCCCTGGAGCCCATTTTGTCCAGCACCTACGGCTGTATCGTCTATCAGGAGCAGGTGCTCCAGATCTTCCAGCGCCTGGCGGGCTATGCCCTGGGCCAGGCGGACATGGTGCGCCGGGCCATGTCCAAAAAGAAGGTCAAGGACATTGAGAAGGAGCGCACCGCCTTTCTCCACGGGGACCCGGAGCGAAATATCACCGGCTGCGTGGCCAACGGGATTCCCGAGGACGTGGCCCAGAGCATCTATGACGAGATCTACGCCTTTGCCGAGTACGCCTATAACAAGGCACACGCGGTGTGCTATGCGGTGGTGACCTATCGCACGGCCTGGTATAAGTGCCACTATACCCGGGAGTATATGGCCGCCCTGCTCACCTCGGTGCTGGACTCCAGCACCAAGGTGGCCGAATATATCGCCGAGTGCAAGGAGTGGGGCATCGAGCTGCTGCCCCCGGATGTAAACGAGTCGGAGACCGACTTCACCGTGTCCGAGGGGGGCATCCGCTTCGGCCTGGCCGCCCTGAAGGGGGTGGGCCGGAGCGTGGTGGACGCCCTGCTGGAGGAGCGCAGGCGGAACGGGCCCTTCACGGGCTTTATGGACTTCTGTGACCGGATGTTTGACAAGGATTTGAACCGCCGGGTATTGGAGAGCTTGATCAAATCCGGGGCCTTTGACAGGATGGGCTACCGGCGCTCCCAGCTGATGGAGGCCTTTGGACAGGTGCTGGACGGCATCGCCGTCAGCCGACGGAAGAATCTGGAGGGGCAGCTGGACCTCTTCGGTATGGGGGACGAGTCCCAGCAGGCCTCCCTCCCCGCCCTTCAGCTTCCCGATGTTCCGGAGTACACTCCCCAGCAGCGGATGGCCATGGAGAAAGAGGTCACCGGTCTGTATCTCACCGGACACCCCATGGACGCCTATCGGGAGGCGGCCAAGATGGTGGGGGCGGTGACCATCGGCTCCATTCTGGGAGACTTCGGCCGGGAGGACGGCCCCGC